>CABMPS010000058.1 GCA_902388545.1 uncultured Collinsella sp. | reverse complement strand
TACGTCCAATTTTTTCCATCGACAATTCTGCTGCCCGAATAGCCGCCTTGAGAAGGCCTGCGTGGGCACGTCGGCGTCGTCGCAAATAGCCTGGAACACCGCGCGGCTAAAGGCATCGGTGCAGTAGTGCTGGTTGGCGGCTTCCTTGATGACGATGCCGCCGTTAAGCACCACCTGGTTGCGGGCATCGCACTTCTCGGCGTGGTTGGGGTGCACGGCATGCGCGTTGTCGCAGCTCACGAGCATCGATGCGGCAAGGGCGCGATGATACGACTCGTCATCAAAGCCCAGCGATCCGTTGATGCGGCGCAGCGCGTCGGCCAAGAACGTCGACATGGCGCCCTGCTTGGTCTCGGAGCCAACCTCCTCGTTATCGAAGCAGCAGAAGACCGAGACGTCGTGCGCGTTCTCGGCGCCCAAAAAAGCCTGTAGCGAGGTATAGGCGCAGGCCAGGTCGTCAAGCTTGGGCGTCGAGATAAACTCGTCGGCCCAGCCCCAAATGCGCGCATCCTGACGATTGACCAGGAACAGATCGCGGCCCAGGATCTGCTCGGGCTCAACGTCCAGTTCATCAGCGATCAGGGCATCAAAATCTCCCTGCTTAAGGTCACCGGCGCTGATGAGCGGGCACAGATCGACGGCTCGGTTGGGAGCAAAGCCCTCGTTGACGCCACGGTTCATATGGATGGCAAGGCTCGGGATAATAGCGACCTCGCGCTCGGTGGCGAGCAGGCGGCTCTCAATGCGGTCACCCTCGCGCACCAGCACGCGGCCCGCGAGCGCCAGCGGGCGATCGAACCAGGTGTAGTCGATCATGCCGCCGTAGGCCTCGGTGTTCAGGCGCAATGTCTCGCCTGCGCCATCGAGCTCGGGCACAGCCTTGACCTTAAACGTCGGCGAATCGCTGTGCGACGCCGTCAGCTGAAAATGGTAGTCGCCGGCAACGCCGTCCTCGCCCCACGTCGCGGCCAGGTCCTCGCCCACCTTAAAGGCGATAACGCTCGAGGTGTTGCGCTGCGTGTAATAACGCCCGCCCGGCTCGATATCCCACGCCGCGTTCTCGGGCAGGTAGGTAAAGCCCGCCTCGTCGAGCTCGGCCATAATGGTCGCCGCCGTATGGAACATGCTGGGGCATGTCTCGATAAAGTCGATAAGGTCGTTGGCGGCCTCGATATCGTCGGCCGTCACATGCGCGCGCTCGGGCGTTTCCTGATCCGTCATGCTCTCCCCTTTCGCTGGGTTGATGGTCCCCTCCAGCATACCCCGCCGCGCCAGCGCCGCACTCTTCATTCCGTGCTTAATTCCGCGCCGCTCACCAAGTTGAGTCATCATGCCCGCGCTCCTTTTGCGACAATTGCACTAACAGGACGAGAGGAGTCGTCATGAAGCCACGTAACATTGCCATCGCCTGCGGTGTCGCGGGAGCCGCCGTCGGCCTTGCCGCTGCCACCGGTATCGTTTATCACAAGCAAATCAAGTCCGTCGCGTCGCTCAAACGCTTGACCGACTATGCGGATGGCTATGACCTGTACGCAATCGACATCGCTTACGACTACGATCTTGATCGCATCATCGCCGCTGGTGTGCGCGACGACCAGGCCTACATCAATGCCGTGGTGGCGCAGGTGCTGCCCGGTGTGCCGGCACATGTCCAGGCGCCCCAGTTTGCCTGCAGCGCTTTTGTCGCCGTAGATGCCGAAGGCCGTGTTCGCACCGGTCGCAATTACGACTTTAAGGACGACACCTCGGCGCTGCTGGTGCGCAATCACCCGCGCGACGGCTATGCCTCCATCGGCTTTGCCGCCCTTAACAACCTGGGCGCCAACACTCCACTTGACTCCGTCGCCGGACGCGCCGCCGCACTCATGGGCCCGTTTGCCCAGCTCGATGGTGTTAACGAATGCGGTGTGTCCATTGCCGTACTCACCCTGAATTCCAAGCCCTGTGACCAGGACACACAGCGCCCCGTCATCAATACCTCGCTCGCCATCCGTCTGGTGCTCGACCGTGCCGCCACCACGCAGGAGGCCGTCGACCTGCTTTCTGCCTACGACATGCACGCCATGGCCGGACGCGACTACCACTTCTTTATCAACGACGCCGCCGGTGACGCGCGGGTGGTGGAGTGGGATCCGCGCGACCCCGACCGCGCATGCAAGGCGACGCCCGTGCGCCAGGTTACGAACTTCTACGCCTGCTATGGTGCCGAAGTGCTACCCAACCAAAAGAACGGCGAACTGGGCCATGGCAAGGAACGCGCCATCGCCATCGCCGATGTCCTCGACGCCCATGCCGGCGCCCAAGACGAGACAGTCGCTTGGAAGGCCCTACGCGCTGCGGCGCAAGAGCCCAATCCGGAAGACATCACCAGCAACACGCAGTGGTCGGTCGTCTTTGACAACACCGAGCCCGCTGCCGCCATCACGCTGCGCCGCCACTGGGACGACGTCGACGCTTTCGCGCTGTAGGGAGCCAGGCCCGTCGACCTTACGCTCGCCTGACGTTGTTTACATTTCTATACGCTTGAGCTAACACGTTTTACCCCCGTATCAACAGTGTGCGGGGGTAAACTTATGCGCATGTTATAACTTGCCCGGAAGGATTCATCATGCTTAGGATCGGTCTTCTTACCAGTGGCGGCGACTGCCAGGCGCTCAACGCCACTATGCGCGGCATCGTCAAAACACTCATGACCAATAGCGAAGAGCCTATCGAGATCTATGGTTTTGAGGACGGCTACCAGGGCCTTATCTACAGCAGATTCCGTGTTATGACGCCCGCCGATTTTAGCGGCATCCTCACCCGCGGCGGCACCATCCTGGGCACGAGCCGTACGCCGTTCAAGCGCCTGGATGTTCCCGAGGCCGATGGCGTCGAGAAGGTGCCCGCAATGGTCCACACCTATCATAAGCTGCAGCTCGACTGCCTGTTTATGCTGGGCGGCAACGGCTCCACCAAGACCGCCAACCGCCTGCGCGAAGAGGGCCTCAACGTTATCGCCCTGCCCAAGACCATCGATAACGACACCTGGGGCACCGAGTTGACGTTTGGCTTTACGAGCGCCATCGACGTCGCCACCAAGTGCATCGACGACATCCACACTACCGCCTCGAGTCACGGCCGCGTGTTTGTCATCGAGATCATGGGCCACAAGGTTGGCTGGATTCCGCTGTATGCCGGCGTCGCGGGCGGCGCGGACGTCATCCTGATTCCCGAGATCCCCTACGACATGGACAACGTCATCAAGACCATCGAGCATCGCATGGAGACCGGCAGCCGCTTTACCATCGTGGCCGTCGCCGAGGGCGCTATCTCCAAGGAGGACGCGGCGCTGTCCAAAAAGGAGTACAAGAAAAAGCTCGCTGAGCGCACGAGCCCGTCGATTGTCTACGACATCGCCAAGGAGATCGAGGCCAAGACTGGTCGCGAGACCCGCGTCGCCATCCCCGGTCACACGCAGCGCGGCGGTCAGCCCGACGCCCAGGACCGCATCTTTGCGACCCAGTGCGGCGTCGAGGCAGCACTGGGATGCCTGCGCGGCGAGTTTGGCTACATGATTGCCCTGCGCGACGGCAAGATGTGCCACATGCCGCTCGAGGATGTCGCCGGCAAGCTCAAGTACGTCGATCCCCAGAGCGACCTGGTGCGCGAAGCCAAGGCGTTGGGCATCAGCTTCGGCGACGAATAGTCTCGGCCGAAACTGCTCTCATCGGAGGCCCCAGGGCTTACCTCCCAAATCGTCCTCGGACATGTCAGGATCCCGCCGTGCGCTTCGCGCGGCGGGATCCTTCCGTCCTGCGGAAAGATTTGGGAGGTAAGCTCTGGGGCCTCCTGCGGTAACTAGGGAGGCCGAGGCTATTCGTCTTCTTGCTGCAAGTGCGTGGGCTGAGATTTTGGGATGTTGCAAGCTCTTAGCTGAGAGTAGCACTGACATTTGTCCTGAAATGGCTGGTCGTTAGGGGTTGCTACCGGTAGTTGCGGTAGGGTCGGAGCAGATTCTAACTAGAAATGGTGGTCGCCACCGGTTGTTCTCGGCATACTCGGCTCATTCGATTACGATCACCACATGAAAGGAACTGCTATGGATCTTGCGATGGCACAGCGGCTCGTTGATCGCCGCAAGGCTGCCGGGCTTTCTCAGGAGGCGCTTGCCGCCCAGCTGGGCGTGAGTCGTCAGGCTGTCAGTAAATGGGAGCGCAGCGAATCTTCGCCCGATACCGATAACCTTATTGCGCTCGCCGCGCTGTATGGCGTGTCGCTGGATGAGCTGCTGTATGGGGAGGCGGTGGATAGCACTGATGACTCGCAGACTGATGATGAGGCACGGAACAGCAACGCCGGCACCAAAGCTTCAGATGAGGCTGAGGCTTCTGCTGAGCACGCTGATTGCAGCGATAAGCCACTTGTCGATATTTCCCTCGCGCGCGGCATCCACGTTATTGATCCCAACAAAGGCGAAGAGGTCCATGTTGGTTGGAATGGCATCCATGTGGCTAACGAGCGCAAGGGTGAAGAGGTCCATGTGGGGCCAGACGGATTGTATATCGATACGCTTGAGGACGATGGACATAGCGTGCGTACCAATGACGACGGCACCGTCACCATCGACGGCGAGACGTTTTCCAGCTGGAAAGAAGCACACGACAAGCTCGACCATCATGGCAAGCATTTCCACACCAAGGTCGGACGTGCATGGAACAAATTCCCCTTCCCCGCACTTGTCACTCTTGCCTATCTGGTGCTCGGCATTGTCTACGGCACATGGGGCATGGGGCTTTTCCTCGTCTTTTTGGTTCCCGTCTACTACGCGATTGGTGACTTCATCGATCGACGCCACCTGTCTAAGCTGATCGAGGTCATCTACCCGGCAGCCGCCATCGCTTGGTTCCTCTACATGTGGCTCTGTTTGGGACAGCCCCATCCTGCATGGATCATCCTCATCACGATTCCCATCGTAAAGGCGCTCATGCGCTGGTGTCGCAAACAATGGAAGTGCCGCAAGCAGGCCTAAACCGCCCCAACCAGCCAGCGCCACTCATCCGACACCGCCCGCCCCTTTCAAGTTGCGGTGATATAGGGACTGTTTTGAGGCTCCAAAGCGCCAAACAGTCCCTATATCACCGCAACTTACAAACAACTGGGTCAGTTCCGGCACGGAGATTAGCATTGAGCTGACCGCGCGCCAAGAAAAGGGCCTATTTACTACGTTTAACTCGAGAGGGCCGACCATACCCGCCTTTTCCGAAAACTGGCAAGCCATCTACCTGCGGTTTTAATTTCATAATCTTTGTCACGGTCGAGGGTGTGGTAGCAAACGTAGTAGATAGGCCCATTTTGTGGCATACGACCCATACAAGCCCAATCTCGAAGGCCAAAGAGAGCCTCTCATCCACGCCTGCGAGCAGAAGATAGCAAAGCAACAAACGCCGGGCCACCTAATGGTTGTCCGGCGTTTGCCCAGATAAAACCTGCCAAAATAAACCTGTCCCTTTTTGGCAGGTTACTCGGCGCTCTTGAGGGCGCCGACCATGTCGATCTTATTGAGGGTGCGATTGGTAGCGAGGTTGACGATAAACGTAAAGGCAAAGGCCAGCAGAACGGACAGCACGTAGCTCAGCGGCTCGACCTCAACGTCAAAGTACAGCGACGGCATCTGCAAAATGTACGTAAAACTCTCGGCCAGCAAGCCGCCCAGCGGCACGCCCAGCGCAGCGCCGATCGCCGTGAGGATCAACGTCTCCTTGTTGACGTAGTGGTGCACCTCGCCACGGCGGAAGCCCAGCACCTTGATGGTCGCCAGCTCGCGTTCGCGCTCCGAAATATTCGTATTAGACAGCGTAAACACCACCACAAACGACAGGCACGCTGCCATAAAGGTCACGAGCACCACGACCGAATTGATAATCGTAAAGTTCGCCTCATAGTTTTCCCAATGCTCGGCCGTACTCGAAATCGTAAGCCAACCGTCACTCTTAAGATTCTTGCTAAACGCAATCTGGTCGGCCGACGAACCCTTAAGCAGCACAAAGACGCCGTTAAGGCGTGCACTTCGACCGAACGCGCGCTCATAGGTGCCCTGCGTCATGTAAAGCGTGTTGCCTAGATAGTTGAGCGAGATGTCGCTGACTTTGACCTTGGCAACATTGAGCGACGAATCCTGGACGTGAGCCGTGTCACCCGGCTTGATCCCCAGCACCAGCTGTGAACTTTTGCTCAGATACACGTCTCCGTCACGCAAAGACAGCGGTTCTTTGGACTCATCCTCCAGGCGCACGTAATCGCCCAAGTCACCCGTGCGGTCGTCGGGAATCACGATGAGCTGCACGGTCTCGCTCTTACCGCCAAATGTAAAGGTGACGTTGTCTGTCATAATTGGCAGCGTCGAAGTCACGGTCACGTTGGAATCCTTGGCTGCACTGCGTTCATCCAGTGCTGCGCACGTCTGCGAAAAATCGTCGGGGTTGGCGACCGCCAGCAAGTCGTAGCGCGTGATGTGCCCGTACTGCTTGGGCGACAGCGCGACCGACGTATCGCGGATACCCATACCGCAGATCACGAGCGCCGTGCATCCCGCAATGCCAAAGATGGTCATAAAGGCGCGCTTTTTGTAGCGGAACAGGTTGCGTGCAGCGACCTTGTTCAAAAAGCCCATGCGGTGCCAGATAAAGCCGATGCGCTCGAGCAGAATGCGCGAACCGGCGCGCGGAGCCTTGGGGCGCATGAGCGAGGCAGGGGTCTCGGCCATCTCGTGGCGGCAGGCGATAATCGTGGCTCCCACCACGCCCACGGCAAACAGCGCCACCGAAACGATCGAGGACACGATGTCGTACGAAAGTAGCATCTGGGGCAGCGAGTACATGTCGTCGAACACCGTAAACAAGAACAGCGGCAGACCCACAAATCCGATGATATTGCCGAGCACGCCACCGATCAGACACGCCCACAGCGAGTAGTCCACATATTTGGACAGGATACGCCCGCGTGAATAGCCGAGCGCCTTGTACAGGCCAATAAGCGTGCGCTCCTCCTCGACCATGCGGGTGGCGGTGGTGAGGCTGATAAGCACGGCGACGATAAAGAAGATGAACGGGAACACCGTGGCGATGGCCTCGATCGAAGAACTATCGCTCTCGACGCTCGAGTAGCTTGCGATATTGCCGCGGTCCTGGATGTACCAGGTGCATTCGCCCAGGTCAGAGAGCTCGGCGCGGGCATCGGCAAACTGCTGGTCGGCGGCGGCACGGCGCTGGTCCAGGTCGGCTTGCGCCTGCGCACGCTCGTCGCTGCCCTCGGCCATGCGATTGATGTTGTCCTGCTCGATCCCAAAGACCATATTCGCCTGACGCTCAGCCGCGTCCAAGCTCGCCGGTGTGTCGACCGTCAGCTCCTGAGTGCGCGCCTTCTCACGCTCCTCGCGGATCTTCTCGATATTGCCCTTGACCTCATTGATCTTTGCCGAGTAGGCATCCGAATAGGAGTTGAGGCTCTTGGCTCCCTCGACGACCACGTGGACAGCGGAGTAGGAAGAAGATGTCGCGGCATCCTCGCTCACGTAGAACTTGTAGTCCGCAGTCGAAGCAGCGCGAAAGGCGTTGACTGTCGAGTCGGAGCTCACGTCGGTGGGATCGAGAACCTCGGCCGTGATGGTATAGTCTCCATCGGCAAACTGGTCCTTGGCGCTTTGGTTCGACGAGCTCGCATCGTTGGCGGCAAAGCTCACCGTATCGCCGATTTTCTTGCCCGAAGCCTTCAAAAAACGTGAGGTCACTGCCACTTCGCCCGAAGTCTCGGGCAGCTCGCCGCGTACTAGCACCGGTTGGTCAATATTCTCTTTGGAAAGGCTCTGCACGACCACGCGCTCGCGCGTTGTACCCACGGCGGTGTAGGCGGTCTCGGTGTAGATGCCCTCGGCCGTCTCGACGCCATCGACCTCTTGAATGGCAGCAAGATCGTCATCGGTCAGACCATAGGTCGACTGCACGTTGATGTCATAAACATTCTGCTGGTCAAAGTAAGCGTCGACCGAATCGCACAAGTCCTCGCACCCCGCTTTGAGGCCGCACATAACGCTCACACCGAGCGCCGTGATTACGACGATAGACAGGAAGCGTTTGAGGCTGCCGCGAATCGTGCGGTAGATGCCACGGCGAAAAACCATCGGCACCATATCGTTTGAGCTTTGGGCAGTGCGGTAGGTCGTAAAATCCTGCTCGCGCTCCGTGTTCTGCGCGTCGCGGCGTTGGCTGTTTTGGCGATCCTGGTCCATGGGCGCTACCACTCGATCGTCTCGATAGGCACAGGATTTTGCTGGACCGTCTCGCTCTCCACGCGGCCATTCTTAAAGCGAATCAGGCGATCGGCCATGGGCGCCAGCGCGGAGTTGTGGGTGATGATAATGACCGTAATGCTTTGCTTGCGACAGGTGTCCTGCAACAGCTGCAGAATCTGCTTGCCGGTTTTGTAGTCGAGTGCACCCGTCGGCTCGTCGCAAAGGAGCAGCTTAGGGTTCTTGGCCAGCGCGCGGGCGATGGACACGCGCTGCTGCTCGCCGCCGGAAAGCTGCGCCGGAAAGTTGGCGAGGCGCTCACCCAGGCCGACCTGGCGAAGCGTCTGTTCGGCATCGAGCGAATCAGGGCAGATCTGAGCTGCGAGCTCGACGTTTTCGAGGGCCGTCAGGTTGGGTACCAGATTGTAGAACTGGAAAACAAAGCCGACGTCGGCGCGGCGGTATTCCACGAGCTGCGCCTCGTTGGCGGAGCTCACGTCGCGTCCGTCCACCGTCACGGTGCCGGAGGTCGCCGTATCCATGCCGCCCAGAATGTTGAGGGCCGTGGTTTTACCGGCGCCCGAAGCGCCCAGGATAATAGCGAGCTCGCCGCGCTCAACCGTAAAGCTCGCGCCGTCGAGTGCGTGAATGCGCGCGTCGCCCTCGCCGTATGCCTTGATGACATCTTTGAATTCGATATAGGCCATCGATTAATTCCCATCTGGTCGGATAACTCTTTAGTATTACCCATTTCCCACCGACCAAAAAGGGACAGGTTTATTTTGGCAGGTTTTATAAGGGGAAACGTACCTCTTTGGGGGCAGCGCGGGACGCGCAGGGGCGGCCGTGCAGATCGGCACAGCCGTCTCACGTGGAATCGACCGACGCCTGCCTTTCCGTGACACCGGCAACTCGTTTTTGCTTGTTGGCATGGCCGCCATTATGC
This sequence comes from uncultured Collinsella sp., assembly GCA_902388545.1. Taxonomy (GTDB): domain Bacteria; phylum Actinomycetota; class Coriobacteriia; order Coriobacteriales; family Coriobacteriaceae; genus Collinsella. The sequence goes on along the minus strand of CABMPS010000058.1, from coordinate 794 downwards.
CTTGGGACTGAGCACTCAAATTCTCACTCCTCATTGCCACGCTTGCCGCAAGCTATCAGGGTGACGAGATGACGACGCTCGCTGTAGCAGCGCAGCCACACTCTATAAGCGAGGCGTTTGCCAGCAAAAAAGCGCGCGACAGGGTAAGCCCGCCGCGCGCTATCCTATGCGGACTAGTTATTGTTGTTGGTCATCGAGGCCACTGCTGCCGCAAGATTGGAAATGGGCATCGTCTGTAACCAGATGCGACCGGGACCGGTGAGCACGGTGTTGAACACGCCCTCGCCACCAAACATGATGTTTTTGACGCCCTTGACCATTTGAGCGTCGATGCTCACGGTCTCCTCAAAGCCGGCCACGTTGCCGGTATCCACAATCATCTGCTGGCCAGCAGCGAGCTCGTACTCAACCAGGTCGCCGTCGATCTCGGCAAAAGCAACACCCGAGCCCGTGAGCTTCTGCATGATAAAGCCCTCGCCGCCAAAGACGCCGGCCTTTGCCTTCTTGTTAAAGTGAATGCTCAACTCGACGCCACTTTCCGCGGCAAGGAACGAACGCTTCTGCAAAATCCAGCTCTTGCCCGGACCGATCTCGATTGGCACGATGCGGCCGGGGAAGCAGGAGCCAAACGCGATCATGCCATCGCCACGCGCGGTCCAAATGTTTTGGAACAATGCCTCACCCGAAAAAGCCTTGGAGAACATCTTGCCGATGCCACCGCCCGAGGTAGACATTTCCATGTTGGGGGTCATCCAAGCCATGGCGCCGCTTTCGGTGATCATGGATTCGCCATC
>CABMPS010000057.1 GCA_902388545.1 uncultured Collinsella sp. | reverse complement strand
ATACCGTCTACGCCAGCGGCCCCGTCTATCCGTACGTGGTGCCCCAGACCATCAACGGGCGCACGCAGAACCCCGTGTCGACCTATCCCATGGACACAGCCATTGAGCTTGTCGAGCTTACGACCGGCAACCGCTACACCTACAGCCAGATCAAGAGCGTGCTGGTCGGCAAAGACGGCAAGGCCGACGCTGCCACCAAGCTCGAATGCGACTACATCGCCCAGATTCTGCTGCCGAGCATCAAGGCCCAGGACTAGCCGGGCGCATCATGGTACTCCCCAACCGTGATGAAGGGGCCAGGAGGTCCTGGCCCCACAGATCCGTAGATGATTAGGCAAGGAGCCACTTCCATGCGGGCACAGCGTGTACCACACCGTGTTCACATGGAATATCGGCCTGTTCATCCATAGTAACGATTACCGACTCGCCAAGATCAAACTGGGCCATCGAGGCATCGAGGGCTGCAATTTCGCGTTCGCGCGTTTTCTCGCTTGCCATATCCACACTCACCTGAGTCAGGCTATAAGCCTGCATGAGAAGTGCATCCCCAGCCACAAAGTCAACCTCATGGCTTTTATTCTTCTCCTTGACCAGTAGGCGGCAGACCGAACCGACCCGCACCGCAGGAGTCCTTCTTCTGAGCGCATTGAACACCGCAGTCTCGAGCCTCTGGCCCTGGTCCAATGCCGATGCGGGAGAGAATGCTCCAAACATCGCAGGATCGACAGCGTAGACTTTAGACGCAGACCGCGTATTATTTGCAAGTGAACGCGTAAACTCCGACACAGAAAACAGCAGGTAGGCGTCCTCGTAATACTCAAGTAAGTCGCTGAGCGAATTACGACTGACGGGTATCTGCCTGCTCTTGAACTCGTTGTACACCCTGTTCACCGACAGCTCTCGTCCCGAAGATGCCATACACCGCGTCAGAAACAGTGAGGCCAAACGAGGGCTCTTGACGTCGTAACGCTCCACAACGTCCATAGCGACCGTTCGCGACGCATATTCCTGTAGCAGCTGAATCGCGTCTGCGGGCGTCTGCTCAAGTGTCGCGATGAATCCCCCTCGCTCGAGATATCCGACCAGATGGTGTCGGAGCAACGCTGCAGCGCTTGAGGAGAAGGGCGCGTTCGACTCAGGAACGCTCCCCGTCTTATATCGGACGTATTCCGAAAAACTCAACGGAAAAAGCTCTCGCACAAGAGAACGGCCCCTGAACTCGCTCTTAAGTTCTGAGGACAGCATCTTAGAAGAAGATCCCGTCACGTAAACGGTCGCCTTCTCCGTATCGACCACGCGTCGCAGAAACGCACCCCATTCGGGTATTTCCTGGATCTCGTCAAAGAAAAGGTAGGCGCCCTCGCCTCGAGCAGCAGGATATAGTGCATAGAATGTATCGAGCACGTCCGCTAGTAGCGATGGCTCATACGGACGCAAGCGCTCATCCTCAAAATTGAAATATAGCATCCGGTCAAGCTCGACGCCTTGGCCCTGAAGCCGCCGTATCTCCTGATACAGGCGATACGTCTTTCCACAACGACGGGCGCCCACAATCACATATACGATGTTGTCGCGCTTTGGCTCCTGCGGGTTGCCCAGATCAAGGTCGCGCTCAAAGACCTGCGGAATCCCCTGTTGCTCAAAGTCCTTTATTTTTTGAGCCACCAAGTCGTTGAATGCCATAATTCTCCAATCTTGCTCTCCTGCTAATCAAGATTATAACGATTCTTGATTAGCAGGAGAGCAAGATTATGCGTATCTTGATTAATGGATAAGCAAGTTTTCTATTAGTGGCCCCTCCCGGAGGATATCGAGCGGCCGAGGGGGCAGGCATGAACGCCTCTAGCCGAAAACAAAGTAGCTAAAAAAGCCCCGTCCCAAATCAGCTACTTAACGCCAGGGGTCGGCTTCGAAGAGGGGCTCGCGCTCGGGGCGACGATCGCTATAAGGATCGTAGCCGTCGTCATCCTCGTTCTCGGCACGAATGTAGGGATCGGTGGGCTTTTTCGTCTCCCTCTTCTCGCGCAGGGGCTGCTTGCACTCGTCCTTGCTATCCATGGCATGCACCTTTCCGTGTGGCTTGAATTCCATTCTTACACTATGACTGATTACGGCCATCGTAATGCATGGATACCGCGGGATGCGGTATCCAGAGCGCACACGTGCTTACGAATCGTCTACGCGTATCGGCGCAGACAGTGTATACATTGCTTTAAACCCAACGCAAGCCCGCCCGAGCGCACCTTAGGCACACTCGGGCGGGTAAACATCGTCTTGAAACTTGCAGCAACTAGCAAATCCCCGTCAGGCCAAGCACCAGGCCAATGATCATGGTGCCGATAATGATCCAGTTCACGTTGGTGTTCTTCTTGAGCAGCTTGAAACAACCCAGGGTGTACAGCAGCGGAATCAGGCCGATGAAGATCGTATCGAGATACGTCTGGATCATGACCGGATCGCCCTCGGGCATCGGAATTGAGATCGCGCAGTTGAACTTAACGAACGAGGCAGCCATGGCGCCGATCATCAGCAGGCCGAGCGTGCTTGAGAGTTTGGTTACAATACCCATCAAGCCGCTCTCGTAGATCTTGGTGATGAAGCTCGAACCGACGCGATACCCAAGAACCGTCAGCACCCAACGCGTAATCCACGACGGAATGTTGTAAATGAGCAGAAACGCGATCGGACCCAGAAGCGATCCGTTCTGAGAGCACAGCGCCATACCGACCGAGGCCGCGATAACACGGATAACGCCCCAGAAGATTGCATCGCCGATGCCCGACATGGGACCCATGAGCGAAGCTTTGACCGAGTCGATCGAATGCGTATCGAAATCAGGCTCGGCCGCGTTCTCCTTCTCCATCGAGGCAACAAGGCCCATGCAGAACGTACCGACATTTGACGTGATGTTATACCAGGTCGAATGGCGTACCAGGGCATCGCGACGCTGTTCTTTATCCGGGTAGAAACGCTCGATGGCAGGCCAGATGGACCACATGAAGCCTGAAGCGCCTCCGCGAGCGCCGCCGCCGTAATGGGCAAAGACGTTGAACGAGTGGAAGAAGATGCCGCGCAGCATCTTACGGTCTTCAGCGGAAAGATCCTTAGTGGAGATGCTGATCTTCTCGCTTGCGGTATCGGTGGTACTCATGCGAAGAAATCCTCCTCTTCGAGCTCGGCGACGGACTGGGCACCAGCTGCGACGCCCGATTCGCGCAAGGCCTTAATCTGGTTGCGCAGGTCGAGATTTTCAAGGTCACGCAGGGCCGTAACGACCAAGATCACTGCACCGACGGCGGCAATTGCGACCATGGGCATGTTGAGATATTGGAAGAGCACGAAGCCGAGCAGGAAATAAATTGCAATCTTGTTATCCCAGAGCATGCGCAGAAGTAGCGCCATGCCCACGGCGGGAAGCAGGCCGGATGCAGCATTGAACCCGTTCAGGACCGCCTGCGGCACCATATTCATAAGCTGCGATGCCGGCTCGGCACCGACCCACACCGCCAAAAACGTCGGGATGGCGAATAGACCGTTCATGACTACGGCGCCGCCAAAATGGCAGATGAAGAGCTTCTTACTGTCACCCGAGTTCGCGGCCCAATCAATAACAGGAGCCCAGAAAGACATGAGCACGTTGAGAACGAGCGAGTAGATGATGTTCGCAAAAATAGCCGCAGCCACCGCGAGCGGAATCGCTACGCCCTGCTCCATGCCAGACACGACCACGAAGCACACAGCGAGCACCGTTCCTGCCACCGTATCAGCCGAAGTCGCACCGCCCACGTTGACGCTTCCGATGAAAATAGCCTGGAGCGCAGCACCGATGATAATGCCTGCGGTAACATCGCCAAAGATAATGCCCGCCACAAGACCCACGCCCAGGGGCTGGTCAATCATGGGCTGTCCAAACGTCCATTGGACGAAATAGCAGATAAAAGCTGCCAAATATGCCAAGAGCGCAGTCGTCAGCATATCAATCCCTCCTTAGAGCTTTGCCAGCAGGTCGGAAACCTTGACCTTACCGTCTGTAACGCCGACCTGATGAAACACCGGCAGATCTTGCTCACACAGCTCGCGCGCTGCAGCCACCTCGTCTGGATTGAGCGTTACACCCGTTGTCAGCAGCACCTTGGCTGCATCGTCGCTTCGATCGAAGCGGCCGACATTCGCAACGTTCACGCTGCCGATCCTACCGGGAGCCCCTTTCACTAGTTTGAGTGCATCGGCGATGTTCCCAGTAAGGGCGAAGATGCGCATCTCGCCCGCACGCGGATCGTTAGCAATCTTGATAGCGTCGTCTATTGTACGGATGAGAAGCTTCTGCCCACTCGGGCAAGCCATCTTGAGCGTCGACGACTGGGTTTCATTTTGGGCCGCAGCGTCATTCGCGACTAAAATACCCTTGGTGCTCAGCTCCTTTCCCCACATGAGCGTGACCTGTCCGTGAACCAGGCGGTCATCCACTCGCAGCTGAACGATCATTTCGTTCTCCTTTCGTCTTCGCTCCGCCCGCCAAAGCGGACCACTTCCTATCCAAAGAAATCGTCATCGGTATCTGTCGCCCCGCCTGCCCGCAGGACCACACGCCGCATGGAGGTCGATGCCTGCGCGATTACGCTGTCGATATACTCGGGCGTGAACGCCTCGCCCGTAATCAGGCATTCGAGAATTAACGCGATGTTGAAACCGGTCACATGTACGATGCCGTGCTTTTCCGGCTGCATGGCCGTAACCATGTTGCAGACGCTCCCGCCCAAAAGATCGGTAACGATCAACGCATCGTCCTCTGGCCTCACGCCATCGATAAACTCTGCGATCTGCTCATTGGGATCCGATTCGTCCACATAGCAATCAACGACGGTTATGGCGCTATCATCATGAAGCAGCACCTCAGCCACACTTTTGACGCCACTTGCTAGGCGTCCGTGGGTTGCAACTAAAATTTTCTTCATAGCACACCCCTTAAGCCAAAGGAGCCGCGCCATTGGCGAATACTCGCACGACATGCTCGAATGTGCTGCGCAGGCTCTCGAACGCGACTGCCGTCATATCGTGCCAATAGATCGGAGCATCCGGATGTCCCTCAGTCTTTTCATCAACCATGGCGCGCACGGCATCGCCGGCATATTTAACGCCATACGTGTAGTAGTTAATCTTGCGGATGCCGGCATTGATGGCACGAGCGTAATCCTCGTCGGAAACACCGGAGCCACCGTGCATGACAAGTGGCACGTTCACACAGCTGCGAATGTCGGTCAGAACGTCAATGTTCAAATGGGGCTCGCCCTTATACAGGCCGTGCACCGTTCCGAACGAGCAGGCCAGGATATCGAGCCCCGTGGACTCAACGAAGTCACGCGCCTGGTCAGGATCGGTATAGATGGCGCCCGCCTCTTCCGCCGTGGACCCAGCATCAGGATCGCCACCCTCACGCGACCCCATAGAACCAAGTTCGCACTCAAGGCCTGCACCAAAGTCGGCGCACATCTGGGCAGCGTACTGGGAAAGCTCAACATTACGTTCGTAGGAAAGTGCAGAACCGTCGAACATGACGCCCGTGAAACCGAGCTCCAACGCACGACGAGCATAGGATAGATTCTCACAATGATCCAGATTCAGGCAGATATGCGCACTCGAGCGCTCAGCCAGTGCTGTAACCAGCGGAGCCACCACGTCAATCGGCACCAGCGACTCGTGAACCTCGGCATGCTGGATGATAATCGGATAACCTGTTTCCTCCGCCACGTCCACAGCGGCGCGGACGGCCTCAAGACTCGCGGAATTTACTGCAGCGACCGCCATATTGTTCTGTTCGGCGATGTTGCAGATATCTCTCATACTGACGAGCATCTGTTCTCCTTTCCTCAGGCAGACCATCGCTGTTTGGCTTTCTCCAAACGCAACATTTTGCGAGTTCATTATATTGCGTTTTGTTTTGCTTTGTTTCGGAATTGACGTCTGCTACCGCGAACGGTCGAAAACCTGCCCCGAACGTTCGATATGTTTTGTTTAGAGTTGTTTTATTTCATTTCAGGAATTGTTGTTCTGGTAAAACTGAAGGTAACAAGCCTTGTCCCACAACAAGCCCTGGGAGTTCTTATGAGTGAACCGCGTCCCTATTACCTGGAAGAACGGCAGGAAGAAATACTCGACTTACTCAATGCGAACAGCACTGTTCGCATTGTTGACCTCAGCGAGCGCTTCGGTGTTTCGGAAGCGACCATTCGAAAGGATATGCGGGCTCTCGAAGGCAGAGGACTTCTCAGGCGAACCCATGGCGGCGCGATCTTACCGAACCCCAATTCTCGCGAACTTTCGTTTGAAGACGCTTCTTCGACGGCCCAAGACGAAAAACGCCGCATCGGTTACGCTGCGGCGAAAATGGTGCGCGACGGCGACACGTTCTTTCTTCAATCGGGAACAACAACGGGCTGCATGCTACGCGCTCTCAAGGGCCGCAAGAATCTCACGGTTCTCACGAACGACCTATCTCACGCGATACTTGCCGAAGAATTGCTGGTGGACAGCGAGGTCATTCTCCTGGGCGGACAACTGAGATTTGGCTATCACTACACACAGGGCAACGAGACTATCCGGCTGCTTAACGAGTACTTTGTTCCCACTGCTTTCATGGGAACCAATACCTTCTCGTTTTCAAAAGGATTTATGGCGCATCGATTGGAGCAGGCGAACATGGTGAGCGCCATCGCGAACGCTGCCGACCGACGCATAACCCTCATGGACTCATCGAAAATCGGCGTCATCGGCTTGGTTCACGCCCTTGACCTCAATGAGATTAACTGCCTGATCACCGACACCGGTGTCGATGCGGACACGAGGCAGCGACTTGCCGAGCTTGCCCCCAACTTGGAGATCATCTACGCCTAGACTGCCCGGCACATTCGACGCAGCATGAAAAAGGGGCGACGGGTAAATCCCGCCGCCCCTTTGCTTGAGCTCAGCTATTCCTCGGGCGCCTCGTATATCGGCGTCGGCGTGTTGTCGCACACGACGGTAAAACCGCCGTCCTTGTCGACATCGACCGTCACCTGATCGCCCTCGCGCACCGTACCGTCGATGATAGCGGCGGCAATGGCATCCACGACCTCGCGCTGCACGAGACGCTTGAGCGGACGGGCACCAAAGACCGGGTCCAGGCCGCCCACGGCGAGCATCTGCTTGGCCGCCGGGGTGATGGCCAGCGTCATGCGCTCCTTGGCCAGACGCGCGCGGACGTCGGCGAGCTGGATGTCGACGATCTTCTCGATCTGCGCCATGCCGAGCGGATGGAACACCACGATATCGTCGATACGGTTGAGGAACTCGGGGCGGAAGGTTTGAGCCATGGCCCCGTCAACCTGATGGCGCATCTCCTCCTCGTCCTTGCCGGACAGATCGGCGATAGCCTTGGAGCCCACGTTGGACGTCATGATGATAATCGTGTTCTTGAAGGACACTTGGCGACCCTGACCGTCGGTCAAACGGCCGTCGTCGAGCACCTGCAGCAGCACGTTAAAGACATCCGGATGAGCCTTCTCCATCTCGTCGAGCAAGATCACGGAGTAGGGACGACGGCGCACGGCCTCGGTGAGCTGGCCGCCCTCGTCATAGCCCACGTATCCCGGGGGCGCACCGATCAGACGCTGGACGCTGAACTTCTCCATATACTCGGACATGTCGATACGCACGAGCGCGCGCTCGTCATCGAACAGGCACTCGGCCAGCGCCTTGGCGAGCTCGGTCTTGCCTACGCCGGTGGGGCCCAGGAAGAAGAAGCTGCCGATGGGCTTGTCTGGGTCGGAGAGACCCGCACGGCTGCGACGCACGGCCGCGGCTACAGCGGAGACGGCCTCGTCCTGACCGATAACGCGCTTATGCAGCTCGCCCTCCAAGCCCTTCAACTTGTCGAGCTCGCCCTGCATCATCTTGGACACGGGCACACCGGTCCAGGCGCTCACGACCTCGGCGATCTCGTCGGAGGTCACCTGTTCGTTGAGGCCCTCGCCGTCCTGCTGCTTTTGCGCCTCGAGCGCAGCCTCGGAATCCTGAATCTGCTGCTGCAGACCCGGGATCACAGAATAGCGAAGCTCGGACGCACGGCCCAGATCCCCGTTGCGCGTCGCGCGCTCCTCTTCGCTCTTGGCCGCGTCAAGCTGGCCCTTAAGCTCCTGCACGTGGTCGATGGCGTTCTTTTGGTTGAGCCAGCCGGCCTTTTGCACGTTGAGCTTTTCCTGGACTTCGGCAATCTCTTGGCGCAGAGCCTCCAAACGCTCCTTAGAGGCGTCGTCGGTCTCTTTCATGAGCGCCTGTTCCTCGATCTGCAGCTGGGTGAGCTGACGCGTGGTGGCGTCGATCTCGACCGGCATGCTGTCGAGTTCCATGCGCAGGCGGCTCGCGGCCTCATCGACCAGGTCGATAGCCTTGTCGGGCAGGAAGCGGTCGGCGATGTAGCGGTCGGAGAGGTCGGCGGCAGCCACGAGCGCGCTATCGGTGATGTGTACGCCGTGGAAGATCTCGTACTTCTCCTTCAGGCCACGCAGGATTGAAATGGTGTCCTCGACGGTAGGCTCGCTGACCATCACGGTCTGGAAACGACGGGCGAGCGCCGCGTCCTTCTCGATGTACTTGCGGTACTCGTCGAGCGTGGTCGCGCCGATCGCGTGCAGGTCGCCACGAGCGAGCGCCGGTTTGAGGATGTTGCCGGCGTCCATGGAGCCCTCGGTGGCACCCGCGCCCACGATGGTATGGAGCTCATCGATGAACAGGATGACCTTGCCTTCGGATTTTTGCACTTCCTTGAGCACGGCCTTCAAGCGGTCCTCGAAATCGCCGCGGTACTTGGCGCCGGCGACCAGCGCGCTCATGTCGAGCTCGATGAGGTCGCGGTCGCGCAGGGTGCTCGGTACGTCGCCGGCCACGATTCGCTGAGCAATGCCCTCGACGATGGCCGTCTTGCCGACGCCCGGCTCGCCGATAAGCACGGGGTTGTTCTTGGTGCGGCGGGACAGAACCTGAATAGTACGACGGATCTCGTCGGTACGGCCGATGACCGGGTCGAGCTTGCCGGCGCGAGCCAGATCGCAGATGTTGCGACCGTACTGCTCCAACGCCTCAAACTGCGTCTTGTCCTCGGCAGACGTCACGCGGTCATCGCCGCGCAGTTCCTCGTAGACTTGCTCGATGCGCTCCTTGGTCACGCCGGCGTCACGCAGCACGCGACCCGCCTCACCCTTGTCCTCGGCAAGTGCCATCAGCAGATGCTCGGTCACCACAAAGCTGTCGCCCATCTTGGTGGCCTTTTTCTCGGCCTTCTCGATCACGCGAACGAGCTCGTTGGACAGGCCCATCTGCTGACCCTCGCCCGACACCTTGGGCGCATGGTCGATGGCATCTTGTGTGGAGCGTGCGAGCTGAGCCGGGTCGGCACCGATGCGCTCGATGATCACGGAGATATTGCGCTCGCCGGCACCGAGCAGGGCAGACAGCAGGTGGATCGGCTCCACCGCGCCGGCCTGTGCATCGGCAGCCGTGCTCATGGCGGTCTGCAGCGCCTCGCGCGACGTCATTGCTAGCTTATCGATTCTCATGGAATCACCTCTCTTGGGGCGGCCGCCCTACGGGGCGGCTTCACGTTGTTCGAGAAGTATTGTTGCCAGCTTTACGCGATCTTATACACAAATCTAAGTCTCTATATATAAGATTTTCTGAGTGAATTACGGATAGGGTACTGAGATGTCAGCCCGCCGCTGCCCAGGCGCGCTACCGTCTCGATCTGTAACATCTAGCAGCCATTTTTGATCCTAGATGTTACAGATCGAGACAGACCGAAAACCACCACAAAGAGGACAGGCACCTTTGTGGTGGTCGCGGTCTCTACTCCTTCGCCGAACCCGTACTTCCCGATTCGACGGTCCAGGGCATCTCATCCTCGAACAGCCATGTACGGGCAGACCCACTATCGCGTGCAGTCTGCGGGTCAGGCAAGCAGGTCTGTTTATAGGCATCTTGGATACAC
>CABMPS010000056.1 GCA_902388545.1 uncultured Collinsella sp. | reverse complement strand
CGCTCCTGCCACGGGCAAGCTCCCGACCGAGCCCGCGCCCCGAGCGCCCGAGCGCGCGTCCGCTCCCAAGGCTCAGCCCGCCGCGCCGTCTGCGCCATGGGAATCCGAGCAGGTTCCCTACGACGATGCCATGGTTGGCGGTTTTGTTGCCGATGCTGGTGGGGACGATCTGCCTCCGTTCGACGTGACGGGTGCGGCGTCCGCGCCCAAGTCCGCTGCAACTGCCCCCAAAGAGGAGGACGCTCCTGCAGCTCCCTGGGAGTCCAACTCCGGTGCGGGCGGCCCCTTCGGCCATCAGGGTGCAGCCCCGAGCATCCCGCAGACCGAGGACGAGGCCAAAGCCCTCATCCGCAGCGTCTTCGGCCAGTCCACCATCTTCAAGCCGGTGGAGTAGCTGCGCAGGCGGGTATACTGCTCAAGAAGAGAGCCCCTTGCCCGGGCGCATCTGTATTTCGGACATGTGCAACGTGGTGCCGCGTATATCGCATTCGAGCAGACAGGCGCGTGACGGTCGGCCTAGGATGCTGAGGTCGATACGATACGTCGCATGGCTGTCCGTGTACTCGACTTGCTCGGCGTTGACGGTTGCTCCGATTGTAAATAAAGAGCCCAGTTCGGCATCGACAATCTTGGAGTCCTTTATCTTGACCTTGAACTCTTGGTAGAGGGACGGGCTGTTGTAGTAAATGGTTCGGGTTCCGTCGGTGCATTCATCGGTCGTCTCCCATTTGACGACGGGCTGGTCCGAGCTGGCTATCAGCAGTTCTGCTCCAAAAGCTATGGCATGGGTGATGATAACCAGTAATACCCAGACGACAAAGAGATAGAGAACCACATATGCAACGGGGTGTTTTGAGCGGATGTTTTGGAGTACGGCTGGGACATTCACGAGGGCACCTCCAAATCGTCATCTATGACAATCAAATTATACCCAGCCGCCATGCGTGCCGCCTCGAGCAGCGGCTCGGCATTTTGCCATGTAGCCTTGTAGCCCTACGCATAAACTGCCTGGTTCCAGCTCTGCTAGATGTAGCTTGAGATAATTATGCAACCTTGCATAATTCGACCTTGCATAATCTTGGGCGTGCGTCACGCTCAAGGACATGTATATCGACTGAGGTAGCGTGTCCGCCCCGCTTGCTTGCCCCGCGCCGTGGTACGATTTTTGAGTTTGAAAGTCCCGTCGCGCTCCGGCTGCCCTTGCAGCTCGGCGTGCGGCCGCACGTAAAGGAGCCATCATGGCCGGTATGAACATGCAGCAAATGATGAAGCAGGCTCGCAAGATGCAGGAGCAGCTTGCCGCCGCGCAGGAAAACCTTAAGTCCCAGACCGTCGACGCCTCTGCCGGCGGCGGTATGGTCAAGGTGACCGTTAACGGCGAGATGGAGCTCGTCAACCTTACCATCGACCCCGATGCCCTCGATCCCGAGGACGTCGATATGCTGCAGGACATGATCATGGCTGCCGTCAACGAGGCCGTCCGCGGCGTCAACGAGCTCGCCAACAAGCAAATGGGCGCCATCACCGGCGGCCTCAACATCCCGGGCATGCCGTTCTAAGACACGCATATATATGAGTGCGAATCACAGTCTGCAAAAACTGCTCGATGAGCTGGGCCGCCTGCCGGGCATTGGTCCCAAGTCAGCTCAGCGCATCGCCTATTACCTGTTGGAGGCTGACGCCGAGGAGGCGCGCCGCCTGGCCGAGGCCATCCTGGAGGTTAAGCAGGAGGTTCACTTTTGCAGCCGCTGCTTTAACTACGCCACGGCCGACGAGTGCTCCATCTGCCAGGATTCGATGCGCGACACCACTCGCATTTGCGTGGTGGGCGAGCCGCGCGACGTCCAGGCGATCGAGCGCACGGGCAGCTACCACGGTCTCTACCACGTATTGGGCGGCGTGATCAGCCCCATGGACAAGATTGGCCCCGAGCAGCTGCACATTCGCGAGCTGCTGGCACGCTTGGGTCACGAGGACATCCACGAGGTCATCATCGCCACCAACCCCAATATTGAGGGCGAGACCACGGCGAGCTACCTGGCCCGCACTATCAAGCCGCTGGGCGTCGAGGTGTCGCGTCTGGCGAGCGGCCTGCCCGTGGGCGGCGACCTGGAGTATGCCGACGAGCTTACGCTCGGGCGCGCCATCGAGGCCCGTCGCACGATTTAGGTGGCGAGCCTGCTCCTGCCGTATGTTTTCCTCGCGACGCACGGGGTAGTCATAATTTCCCCGTGCGACTGTAAGTTTGTTGTGCAACAAAGATGCTTTGTATCCGCTTATCGCATGGATGCTTCCACTCGCATCCTTAATTTGCCCATTCGTTGCGCAACCTTTTGGGTTCGCTGATACACTCAAATATGGATTCGAATGAATGCGCCGCTCCCGAGCGGCGTGTTTTTGTTGGAGGAGAACGCATGCGGCCCGGTGGCACTCAGACAAAGCGCGGCGCCGCGGTGCGCATGCGACGCCGACTGGGCTTGGCGCCGCGGGCGTACGCACTGCTGTCTTGCTCGCTGGTGCTGGTCATAGCTGGCGTTTCTGCCTATGGCATGACCGTGCCGTCCATGATGCAGGCACATGCCGCACGCGAACCGCACGTGGGGCATGAGGTCAAAAGTGATCTGGGCACCACGACTGGATATGCTTGGGCAAGTGTGGTCGCGCATATTGTGTTTGGCGCCGACGACGCGGACGGCGCCGAGGCCCCGGACAACGAAGTCACGCTTGCCAATGGCAAAACCATCGTGCTCACCAACACCAAGATCATCGATCGGTTGTCCAACAATAGCGTGGCGGCAACGGTGAATAAGGTCGAGCGGCAGAAGGAGCAGGACGCCCAGCAGTCCGGAAAGCCCGGTAGCTCGGATACTTCTGGCTCCGGCTCGGATTCGTCGAGTTCGGGCGGCGGCTCTGGGCCGGGTTCCTCTGCCGGAGGGTCTGGAAACGGCGGCTCGACGGGCGGCAACGCTGACAACGATGCAAACTCCGGTGGCCTTTCCGCTGCTGAGGAAGAGAGCATTCACAGTTGGCTTGTGACCAAGTACAACATGCTCGACGGCTATGTTTCTCGTGCCAATGACGTGGTCTCGACCTATAACTCTACGGGAGATCCCAGGCCGTGCGACAGCCTGGTCGGGGAGATGTTTGTCATTCGAGCCGAGTTCGGTCGTCAGACATTCTCGCCCCGGTCAAAGTGGTATCAGCAGTATGCCAATCTGTGGGGCTGTTACACCAACCTATGTCAATGGGTCGGCCATTACGGCGATGATGACGTCGCGCTCGGTAACTTCAACAATAACGTGGCGGCGCTTGCCCTATGATGACCGATCTTGCATCCACCACACCGCAATCGCTCGGTCGCGATCCCATGGTCGGCCTGCGCCTGGCGCGTGTCGACGGGTTTGAGCCGGCCATTGCGCTCGGTCAGGACGAACTGCCTGCCTATCTGCGTCGTTTTACGATGCTGTTTGCCGACGATGCCACCATGCGCCGTGGCGGTATCGGCCGCGTGACGCGTGCCGTCAACGCCCAAGGCGAGGCCGTGGCGCTCAAGCAGCTCATCTTGCCGACGCGCGATGAGTTTGACGACGATGCAACTCACGAGGCGCTGGTCGCCAAGTTCAAAGCGGCATTTCGCGAGGAATATGAATGCCATCGCGCCCTTTCGGGCCTTAAGGGCTTTCCCCGCCTCTATGGCTGGGGCGAGGTCGACGGTGTGCCTGCAATTGTCATGGAATGGGTCGAGGGCGAGACGCTTGCCCGCTTGCGTTCGCGACTCGCCGTGGACGATGCCGGACGCCTGTCGCCGCTTGTGGCGGCGCGTCTGGGTCGCGACCTGTTCGATCTGCTCTGCCGTATGAGCCTGGTGGGTGAGGGCTTTGTCCATCGCGATATCTCGCCCGCTAATATTATGGTGCGTACGGCGCGTCTACCGCTTGACCGGCAGCTTGCCGAGGGCACCTTTGACCTGTGCCTGATCGACTTTGGCTCGTCGCTGGCGCTCGAGCCTGTGTCGGCCGTGGCCGGTACCGGCGGCAAGGCGTCGTTTACGGAGCGCTATGCCACGCTGCGTCGCGCGACGGTTGCCTATGCCCCACCCGAGATGCTCACCGACGATATTCCCGATCTGCGCGCTTTGCGTATGTCGCCGGCGATCGACGTCTATGCCGCGGCAAGCACGGTTTACGAGCTCATTGCCGGCGTCGCGCCATACGAAGCCGCGCCGAGCACTTCGGGCACCTCGGGTTCGCGCAAAAAGACGCGCGACATCGCGAGCCCCTACCGTCTCAAGATGGACACGCGGCCCGACTATCCCATTGGTGCCCATGCGCCCGGTTGTGATTTGACTCAGCTGCTTCGTCGTGAGCCCGATGTGGCGCTCGCCGCGGCCGAGCAGGCCCAGCAGCTAGGGCTTGAGCCGGATTCCGAAGAGCTACGCGATGCGCTGGCGTTTGTCGATGCCCAGCTGTTCGACGTGGTGATGGCCTGTCTGTCCAGCCATCAAAAAGATCGTCCCGAGCCGGCGGCGGTCGAGGCGGCGCTCTCGGCGTTTTGTGACCACTATGCGCAAAATGTCGGTCGTTCGCTCCGCGGCGAGCCGCTCACGCCGTGCCCCATGGATGCGTCTGGCCGTGCGGTTCGTCGCGCGCTGATGGTCGGCGCGACGGTCGTCTGTGGCGTGGTTTGGGCTGTGGTCGTGGTTTCGGCCGCGCTGCTGGCGTCGGGCGCTCGCGTGACGGCGACTTTGGGATCGCTCGTGTGGTCTGGGACGCTACCGGGTATTATTGCCGCACTGGCGTTGGCGCTGCCAGGCATAGCCGGCGTTACCGCGGGGGCACTTGCGCGCAATCGGCGCTCGGGGTTCCTGCAGGGTGTGCTTGCGCTTTCTGCCTGCGAGGTTCCAGTACTGGTTGTGGCTGCATGTAGCGTATTTTCCCAACGCGCCGTGATGGGCGGCCTTGTTGCCGCTCTGGTTGCAACCTATACGCTTACGTGGTTTTTGCTTGCGATGGGCTTTGCCTTTGAACTTCCCGTTTCGGCACCGCGACGCACAAAAGCCCAGATGGCGACTCCGCTTGCCGGTGGAGCCGCAGCTGCCCGTACTTTTGGCGGACCTGTCGAAGTATCGTCCGATTCTATTTCTACGACCAAGGAGGCCTAGGTCATGGCATCTCAAGTTGAGCTCACCCCATGCGGGGCCATGTTTGACATCTTTAAGCGCGCGGCGCATCTGAGCCATATCGAGCTGTGCGGCTTGGTGCTTTCGTCCCGTCCGCTCGCCGACGGCCGCAGCCCGCAGAGCCGAGCCGCCGATCGCTCTTGGGTTTCCCGCTTTATCGTTCGCGCGCCGGTCGGCACGCTTCAGCAGCGCTACTTTGCCGAATACGGTACCTCGGCTGCGCGTATTATGTCGCAACTGGCCCTGCGCCAGCGCAATCCCATGGACTCCACGGCTGTGATCAATATGGTGTGCGGTCCTGCAGGTGAACCGATGGTACGCGCGCTCGAAGAGTGCCATCAGGACACGAATCTCTATCGCAACGCGCTCGATCGCCTGTCCCAGGCGGCGGAACTCATGCCCGCCGAGCGCGCCGAGGCCGTGCTGGTGCTGTTTGTCGCCGTCGGTTGTTCGGCGGATGTGCGGTCCTCGGTGAACTATGCCATCGACTACGCGCACGCGACCTGTGGCGGAGGCACCTCCACGCCGCGTTCGCTTGGCATGTCGATGACCGCGGGCGAACGCGAACCCGCTCCGGCGCACCCCTTGGGCTTGCTGCGCGTACAAAACAGTTTTGTCGTGAGCGCCCCGCGCTGGATTCAGCCGAGTGAGCAGGGTGTTGAGATTGGTGCGCTGGCCACTGGTGAGGGCGATATTACCGACGTCGGCGACGATGTCTCGGCCCGCCATGCCCATATCTGGTGCGATGCTCAAAATATCTGGCACGTCGAGGACTTGTCGTCCACCAACGGAACCGTGGTGGTAAACGGGGCCACGCGCGTCTGCATTCAGGTCGAGCCCGGCCGTTCCGCCCAACTCAATCCCGGCGACGAGCTCAAGCTCGGCGAATCCACTACCTACGCCATCCTCTTCGGTGCCCTCTAGCCAGTCCCGCCAAATGGCCCCTCCGTCCCCAAGGGATCATTTTGCTCCCGGCAGTCACCCGAGGTAAACCTTTACCGCCCACCTATATTTGTCGAAATTACACTTGACGGCGGGGTACAATAAACCCGCATGCGGATTTCCGTTGCGGGCGCTTCCCATCGCCGGGGCGTGCCCGGGAGCATCCGGCATGCGGCCTTTGCGGCGCTCGGTCATGTGCAAGACGGGTAGCTGGGCTTGTGGAGCGCGTGCAGCCCTCCTCGCCTCGGCATGCCTTCTCTCCACGCCATGTACCTGCTGCTGAGCCTGCCTGCCAGATGATTGGAAGCAACAGCGAAAATCCCATCACGCCAACATCCCGGCGATCGCCGGGGCCTGTATACCTATATGAGAGGAGAGGGGTATATGGCGCGTAAGTTTAAGTCTATGGACGGCAACGAGGCGGCCGCATATGTTTCGTATGCGTACACCGAGGTAGCGGGAATCTATCCCATTACGCCGTCCAGCCCGATGGCCGACCATGTCGACCAGTGGGCGGCCCAGGGTCGCAAGAATATCTTCGGCACCCCGGTCAAGGTCGTCGAGATGGAGTCCGAGGCAGGTGCAGCCGGTACCGTTCACGGTTCGCTGGGCGCCGGTGCTCTGACCACCACCTACACGGCTTCTCAGGGTCTGCTCCTGATGATCCCGAACATGTACAAGATCGCGGGCGAGCAGCTCCCGGGCGTCTTCCACGTCTCCGCGCGTTGCGTCGCTTCCCACGCCCTGAACATCTTTGGCGATCACTCCGACGTCATGGCCTGTCGTCAGACCGGCTTCGCCATGCTCGCCGAGGGCAACGTCCAGGAGGTCATGGACCTCTCGCCGGTGGCTCACCTTGCCGCCATCGAGGGCAAGACCCCGTTCCTTAACTTCTTCGACGGCTTCCGCACCAGCCACGAGATCCAGAAGGTCGCCATGTGGGACTACAAGGATCTGGCCGAGATGTGCGACATGGACGCCGTCCAGGCTTTCCGCGACCACGCGCTCAACCCTGAGCACCCGCACACCCGCGGCAGCCACGAGAACGGCGATATCTTCTTCCAGAACCGTGAGGCCTGCAACAAGGTCTACGACGAGCTCCCTGCCGTCGTCGAGGGCTACATGAAGAAGATCAACGAGAAGCTCGGCACCGATTACGGCCTGTTCAACTACTACGGCGCTCCCGATGCCGATCGTGTCGTCGTGTGCATGGGCTCCTTCTGCGACGTGCTCGAGGAAGTCATCGACTACCTCAACGCTCACGGCGAGAAGGTCGGTCTGGTCAAGGTTCGCCTGTTCCGCCCGTTCTCCATCAAGCACTTCGTCGACGTTCTCCCCGAGACCGTCAAAAAGATCGCCGTCATGGACCGCACCAAGGAGCCGGGTTCCATCGGCGAGCCGCTCTACCAGGACGTCGTCTCCGCTCTCTACGAGGCCGGCAAGACGGGCATCAAGGTCGTCGGCGGCCGTTACGGCCTGGGCAGCAAGGATACGCCTCCCGCGTCCGCGTTCGCTGTCTTCGAGGAGCTTAAGAAGGACGAGCCCAAGCGCGAGTTCACCATCGGCATCGTCGATGACGTGACCAACCTGAGCCTGCCCGAGGCCGAGGATGCACCCAACACCGCAGCTCCCGGCACCATCGAGTGCAAGTTCTGGGGTCTGGGTGGCGACGGTACCGTCGGCGCCAACAAGAACTCGATCAAGATCATCGGCGACCACACCGACAAGTACGTTCAGGCCTACTTCCAGTACGACTCCAAGAAGACCGGCGGCGTCACCGTCTCGCACCTGCGCTTTGGTGATTCCCCGATCCGCTCGCCGTACTACGTGACCAAGGCCGACTTTGTCGCTTGCCACAACCCCAGCTACATCGTCAAGGGCTTCAAGATGGTCCGCGACGTCAAGCCGGGCGGCACCTTCCTGGTCAACTGCCAGTGGAGCGACGAGGAGTTCGCCGAGCACATGCCCGCCGTGGCCAAGCGCTACATCGCCAACAACAACGTCAACGTCTACCTGATCGACGCTATCGACCTGGCCGCCAAGGTCGGCATGGGCAAGCGCACCAACACGGTGCTCCAGTCCGCCTTCTTCGCGCTGGCCAAGGTCCTGCCCGCCGAGGACGCTCTGCAGTACATGAAGGACGCGGCTACCAAGTCCTACATGAAGAAGGGCCAGGCCATCGTCGACGCCAACCACAAGGCCATCGATGCCGGCGCTACCGCCTTCCGTAAGTTCGAGGTTCCGGCCGACTGGGCAACCGCCGAGGATGCCGCTCCCGTCGAGCTCTCCGAGGAGGCCAAGTCCGCTATCGCCCAGCAGGTCAAGAACCTGCTCGAGCCCATCGATCGCATGGACGGCGACAGCCTGCCTGTTTCCGCCTTCGTCGATTGCGCCGACGGCCAGTTTGAGCTGGGCGCCTCCGCATACGAGAAGCGCGGCGTCGCCGTGGTCGTTCCTCACTGGGACGAGACCAAGTGCATCCAGTGCAACCAGTGCGCCTATGTGTGCCCGCATGCCACCATCCGTCCGTTCGCGATGACCGAGGACGAGGCTGCCGCCGCGCCCGAGGCTACCCGCACGCTCGACGCCATGGGCCCCAAGGCCAAGGGCATGAAGTTCACCATGGCCGTGTCCCCGCTCGACTGCATGGGCTGCACCAACTGCGTCAAGGTCTGCCCCAAGGGTGCCCTCGAGATGGTTCCCACCGAGCAGGAGATGGACCAGCAGCCCGTTTGGGACTACATGGTCGAGAACGTCTCCGAGAAGAAGGAGCTCATCGCGGCCAACGTTAAGGGCAGCCAGTTTAAGCAGCCCTACCTGGAGTTCTCTGGCTCCTGCGCCGGCTGTGCCGAGACCGCCTATGCACGTCTGGTGACCCAGGTCGCCGGCGACCGCATGTTCATCTCCAACGCCACCGGCTGCTCCTCCATTTGGGGCAACCCCGCTGCCACCGCTCCTTACTGCAAGGACAAGGACGGTCACGGCCCGGCGTGGAACAACTCCCTGTTCGAGGACAATGCCGAGCACGGCCTGGGCATGGCCGTTGGCTATGAGGCCGTTCAGCACAAGCTGATCGCCGCTACCCAGGACATCATCGCTGCCGATGGTCCGTCCGATGAGCTCAAGGCCGCCGGCCAGGCTTGGATCGACTCCGTCAACGACGCCGAGGCCTCCAAGACCGCTGCCGCTGCCTACGTTGCCGAGCTCGAGAAGTGCGGCTGCGACGCTTCCAAGGCGATCCTCGCCGACAAGGCTTACCTCACCAAGAAGTCCTTCTGGATCTTCGGCGGCGACGGCTGGGCCTACGACATCGGCTTCGGTGGCCTGGACCACGTCCTGGCTTCCGGCCACAACGTCAACGTCTTCGTCTTCGACACCGAGGTTTAC
The DNA here is from genome assembly GCA_902388545.1 of uncultured Collinsella sp. GTDB lineage: Bacteria > Actinomycetota > Coriobacteriia > Coriobacteriales > Coriobacteriaceae > Collinsella. Next base: position 630 of record CABMPS010000056.1, on the reverse strand, counting down.
TCCAACACCGGTGGTCAGGCCTCCAAGGCCTCGAACTTGGGCCAGGTCGCTCAGTTCGCCGCCGCCGGTAAGGTGACCAAGAAGAAGTCTCTGGCCGAGATTGCCATGAGCTACGGCTACGTCTACGTGGCGCAGGTCGCCATGGGCGCCAACCCGGCTCAGACCCTCAAGGCCATCCACGAGGCCGAGGCCTACGACGGCCCGTCCCTCATCATCGGCTACAGCCCCTGCGAGATGCACTCCATCAAGAAGGGCGGCATGCAGAACTGCCAGGCCGAGATGAAGAAGGCTGTCGAGTGCGGTTACTGGAACCTCTTCCGCTTCAACCCCGAGGCTGCTGCCGGCAAGAAGTTCTCGCTCGATTCCAAGGAGCCCGCGGGCGGTTATCAGGAGTTCCTGATGAACGAGGCCCGTTACGCTTCGCTGACGCGTTCCTTCCCCGAGCGCGCCGAGGAGCTCTTCAAGGAGAACGAGCAGGCCGCTATGGATCGCTACGCTCACCTGCTGAAGCTCAAGACGGTGTACAACGAGGCCTAGGTCTCCCACCGCAGGATCTGAGGGCTAACCTTCGCGGACGTCCTCGGACATGAAAGAACCCCCGCTGCGCACTACGTGCGGCGGGGGTTCTTT
>CABMPS010000055.1 GCA_902388545.1 uncultured Collinsella sp. | reverse complement strand
CGAGGATGCGGCTGAGTTTATCCTGGCCGGCGCCACCTGCGTGTCGGTCGGCATGGCCAACTTCGTCGATCCGTGCGCTTCGCTTAAGATCGCGCATGAGCTCGAGGCCTGGGCCGAGTCCCAGGGCGTAAAGGACATCAACGAGCTGGTGGGTGCTTTCGAATGCTAGAGAATGATGCCCGCGACCGTGTTATCGTCGCCCTCGACTGCGACCGTGAGCGCGCGCTCGAGCTCGCCCACGAGCTTTCGGGCCATGCCGCCTGGCTCAAGGTTGGCATGACGCTCTATTACGCTGAGGGTCCCCAGATCGTCAAGACCTTTAAGGACCTTGGCTTTAAGGTCTTCCTCGACCTTAAGTTCCATGACATTCCGCATCAGGTGCGCGGCGCTGCCCGCTCGGCCTCGCTTGCCGGTGCCGACCTGCTTTCGGTCCACGGCCTGGGCTCGGGTGCTATGCTCGCTGCCTGCCGCGAGGGGGCCGAGGAGGCGCGTGAGGACCGCGCCAAGCTCGTCGCCATCACCGTGCTCACGAGCATGAATCAGGATGCCTTGAGCGAGATCGGCGTCGAGTCTCCCGTGGCCGAGGAGGCCGCCCGCTTGGCAAAGCTTGCTCAGGCCAATGGCATCGATGGCATCGTGTGCTCACCGATGGAGGCTCACGACATGCGTGAGCTGCTGGGTTCTGATGCCCTGATCGTGACTCCGGGTGTGCGTCCGGTGGGTGCCGCCCTTGGTGACCAGTCCCGCGTGGCGACGCCTTCCCAGGCTATCGAGCGTGGCGCAAGCCACATTGTGGTGGGCCGTCCCATCACCGGTGCCGACGATCCGGTTGCCGCCTTTGACGCCATCGTCGCCGAGCTGGTCGAAAAGATTCCCCTAAGTCACCACTTTTGGGTCTCATTAGCACAAAATAGCCCCTGTGCCTGCGTAAACTTTCCCATCCTTTGTGTGGAATCGCAGGTCAGGGGCTTAACTTTGGGCGCAGTATATTGCACTTTTTGCGGGTATCGTCTAACCTATGGAGCCGCGATTAGGCATTTTGTACGTTCTACGTGCTAAAATGCCAATTATTGAATCAGATATAACCCAACTATTTGGAGGTACGAATGGCACTCCCTCAGCTTACCGACGAGCAGCGCAAGCAGGCTCTTGAGAAGGCTGCTGCCGCACGTCACGCCCGCGCTGAGCTTCGCGAGCAGATCAAGAAGGGCGAGAAGTCCCTCGAGTCCGTGCTCAACTCCGATGACCCCATCGCTTCCCGCATGAAGGTTTCCACCCTCATCGAGTCTCTCCCCGGCTATGGCAAGGCCAAGGCCGCCAAGATCATGGAGGAGCTCGGTATCTCCGCTACTCGTCGCGTCCAGGGCCTCGGCGTCCGTCAGCGCGAGCAGCTCCTCGAGCAGCTGACCAAATAAGTGAGCGCTCAGGATTCCAAGCTCTTTGTGATTTCTGGACCGTCAGGCGCAGGCAAGGGTACGCTCGTCACTCGTGTGCGCGAGCGCCGCTCGAACCTGGGTCTGACGGTTTCGGCTACCACGCGAGCACCACGCAAAGGTGAGGTCGACGGCGTCAACTACTTTTTTCTGACGCGCGAGGAGTTCGACCGCCGCGTGGCAAACGGTGAGTTTGTTGAGTGGGCCGAGGTCCACGGTAACTGCTACGGCACGTTGGTGAGCGAGGTCACATCCAAGCTCGCCTCGGGCTCGTCTCTGATTTTGGAGATCGATGTCCAGGGCGCCCTGCAGGTGAAGGAGCGTTTCCCCGAGGCCGTGCTGATCTTTATCAAGCCGCCTTCGCTTGAGGTGCTCCGCGAGCGTCTAGTCGGTCGCGGTACCGAGACGCCCGAGACGATTGAGCTGCGTATGGCAAACGCCGCCGATGAGCTTGCCCTTGCCGACCGCTACGACGACGTCGTGGTGAATGACGATCTCGACCGCGCGACCGATGAGCTCGTTCGCGTTCTCGATATGCATGAAAGGATCTGAGGTCCGTGTCTGTTGTAAAGCCTTGCATTGACGATCTTCTGGAGAAGACCGATCACAACCGCTTCCTGCTCGCTTCGCTTGCCTCCAAGCGCGCCTGCGACATCAATAGCATGCTGCGTGGCCAGCACAACCGCGTGCTTGCCGTCCAGGATGTCGATGACATCACCATCGGGCTTTCCGGTGCCGATACCATCTCGATGGCTATGGACGAGATTGTCGACGGCGACATCTCTTACGACGAGGCCCGTTACGAGAAGGCGCTCGGCCACAAGGTTGCTGAAGCCTAAATGGCGGCTCGCGTCTGCCTAGTCCACTATCACGAGGTTGGGCTGAAGGGCAAGAACCGCGCACATTTTGAGCATATCCTCATGGATAACATCAAGGCGGCCTTGGCCGCCTTTTCCGTGAACGCCGTGTCTCGAATTTCCGGTTATATCCTCGTGACCTTTAACGAGCATCAGGCCGACGAGGCGGCGCGTGTCATCCGCACCGTCCCCGGCGTTGCCCGTGTGTCTTTGGCGTATCACACCAATCACGACCCGCAGGAGTACTGCGCCGCCGCTGTGAAGGCGCTGCGCGAGTTTGGTTCCTTCGATTCGTTTAAGGTGCACGCCAAGCGCTCCAATACTGACTATGAGCTCACCTCGATCGATATCAATCGACAGGTTGGCGAGGTGCTGTGTGAGGCGTTTCCCGATAAAAAGGTCCAGATGCACGACCCCGACGCGATGGTGCACGTTCTGGTGGTTCAGGGTAGTGTCTACGTGTATGCGCGCTCCGAGCGCGGCGTTGGCGGCCTTCCGGTGGGTTCTGCCGGCAAGGTCGTGACGCTGCTGTCGTCGGGTATCGATTCTCCGGTGGCGACTTGGATGCTCGCGCGTCGCGGCGCGGTCTGCGTGCCGGTGCATTTCACCGGTCGTCCGCAGACGCCCGATACGAGCGAGTATTTGGTGCAGGATATCATCCGTGCGCTTGAGCCGGGTGTCCAGATCGGCCGCCTGTACGTGGTGCCGTTTGGCGACTGCCAGCGTGAGATTTCGGTCACCTGTCCCAGTAACCTGCGCGTGATCATGTATCGCCGCATTATGTATTCGGTTGCCGAGCGCATTGCACACATCGAGGGTGCCAGGGCCATCGTTACGGGCGAATCGCTTGGGCAGGTTGCCTCCCAAACGCTTGAGAACATCATGGCCGTCAACGAAGCCGTGAAGATTCCCGTGTTCCGTCCTCTCATCGGTTCGGACAAACAGGAGATCATCGCACGCGCCGAGGAGATCGGTACGTTCGATATCTCGACTGAGGCCGCTCCCGACTGCTGCACGCTGTTTATGCCGCGCCGTCCCGAGACGCACGCTAAACTCGATGCCGTGCATGAGGCCTGGGAACTGTTTGATCACGAGGAGATGATTGAGCGTCTGCTCAAGCAGACCGAGTACATCGACTTCGAGAGCAACACGTACAAGGCCCCTAAGACCTTAAAACGCAAACATTCTGAGCTTGCTCCGCGTGAGATTTACCAAGATCACGAGTAAATTTGTGCATAGACCGACGATGCGCCTGCATCGTCGGTCTTTTGCTATCTGGGCATTTTGCGGCTAAGTGTTCATTTGCTGACGTGTGCCTGAATAAATGGACATTATTTCGCAAGGTTTTGGTCAGCTTTTGGTTTGACCGCGAAAACTGGTGTGGACGTGCTGAAGCTGCGGCGTTCGTTTCCTGACACGATGGTGTTGGGAGGTTTTGCTATGGCGCAGCGCGAACAACACGAACGGGTTAAACGGATGGACCGCTGGGCAGAAAAGCTGCTCGGACACAAGGCGGTGGTGGTGGCGATTCTGGTTGTCATTGCCGCCGCGAGCGGCTTAGCGATGACAAGTTTTAATAGCCGCTCCAGCGGCGTGTCGTTTGAGCGTAGCGATGAGGCGATCTCCTCGGATGTGCACGGGGACGGGGATGCGTCTCATGATGATGCCGATGAGTCTTCGGCCAAGAGCTCCTCTGCTGCCGAGGTGTACGTCGATGTAGATGGCGCCGTTGTGAGGCCTGGCGTGTATCGGCTCAAAGATGGAGCACGGGTGTCCCAAGCGATCGATGCCGCCGGAGGGCTTACGGCCGAGGCGGATGTGACAGGGCTTAATCGTGCGTCCAAGATCACAGATGGCCAAAAGATCTATGTTCCGACAGTGGGGGAGCAACAAGCGGCTGGGGCGGTCGACGGGGCCGAAATCGGTGCTGCCACGACTCCTGGTGCGGGGTCTTCGTCGGGGCTCGTGAACATCAATACGGCAAGTGCGGCAGAGCTGCAGACGCTTTCGGGCATCGGGCCTTCTATGGCCCAATCGATTATCGATGAGCGGACGCAAAACGGGGCTTTTACCTCAGTCGATGACCTGATGCGCGTAACGGGGATCGGTGAGAAGAAGCTCGCCAAAATCAAAGATTGCATTTGCGTATGAGTGCGATTGAGCGCGAGCACGTGATGCCTCCGCGGCCCCTGATGCCGTGGACGATGGCTCTGTGTGCCGGCATGTGCGTGGGCTGCGCCCTGGTGCTTAACGTGGCCGCTGATGCGCTACTGGGGGAGCAGGCGCCAGCGTTCGGGCCGCTATGGGCTATTCCCGTTGCGGCGGCGATATTCGTTGTGCTGGCTCAATCTTGTGCGCGGCTTGCCCCTTTGAAGCGGTGGCTGTATGCCGCGTCCGTCGGTCTCGTGGCGGGAGCGGTCGTCTCGGCGTGGTGGGCTGTGGGTGCGCTCAGCGCTTCGAAGGCGCTCGACGGTCGAGCGGCAAGCGGTCTCGAGTTTGTCGTGCAGGGTGATCCATCCATAAACGACGACGTGTATTCCTATACCTGCGAGGCACGCGCGGACGGTAAGAACTTGGCAACGGTTCGCCTATCGTGTGATCGTGAGCTCAAGGTCGGGGCGCACGTGCGTGTTATCGGTCGCGTTTCACGTTTTGAGAACGATGCGTATGGACGATCACGCGTGCTCCGAGGCGAGGTGCGCAAGGTTAAAGCCGTTCGGATTTTGTCGGTCGATGAGAACTCTCCGGGGCCGCTGCTTCGGCTGCGAAATGGGCTGCTTGTGTCCATCGCGCCTGCAACCGAACCGGCGCGTGCGCTCATAGCCGGTGTCGTCTGCGGTCGTTCGGCCGAGCTGCGCGCCCAGCCGGCGGGCGACTGGTTTTCGGAGACGGGAACGGCGCATCTTATCGCCGTCTCGGGCAGCCATTTGGCTATCGTGGGGTTTGTAATCGAGGGTGTATTGCAAAAGACTCGGTGCTCACGCGGTCTTCAACGGGCGATATTGGCGATAACGCTTGTGGGCTACGTTGCCTTTACGGGCGCGTCTCCCTCGGCCGTGCGCGCGTGCTGCATGGTGTTCGCGACGCTTGTCGTAAACGGCGCGGGGCGTCGCCGGCACGGCCTTTCGGCGCTCTTCGCAACCATGTCCATCTTTGTGCTGCTGCGGCCGACGGTGCTGTTTGAGATGGGCTTTCAGCTTTCATGTGCCAGCGTCTTAGCCATTCTGTGCTTTTGCTCTTATGCGACCTACGCTTTGGGTGAGCTGGGCTTGCCATCGGGCGTTGCCGGCATGCTTTCCGTCACGCTGTGCTCGCAACTGGCGACACTTCCCATTACCGTTCCTGCCTTCGGTACGTTCTCGCTCATTGCTCCGCTGGCAAATGCGGTCCTCGGTCCGGTGGTGAGCGTACTGCTCGCTGTGTCGATCGTGCTGGTTCCCTTTTCGTTCGTGGCACCGTTGCGGACTTGGGCGCTCGTTGTGCCCATGATTGCCGCCCGTTGCGCGCTGTTCTTCGAGCAGCTGTTTGCCGCCGTGCCGGGTGCATCCGTGAATGTGCCGCCCGATAGCATGTGGATTTACCTAGTGCCGTGTTTTCTGGCGGTTCTGCTGGTCTGGTGGCCGCGTCCCCGTGCACGTCCTATGGCGGTGGGGCTTGCATGCCTGATGCTCTTGGCTGCGATTCCGTACGTCTATTGGGATCGATTCGCTCCGCCTTCGGTGACGGTGCTCGATGTGGGCCAGGCCGATGCGATTCTTATCCGCCAAGGCGGCGCAGTAGCTCTCGTCGACTGCGGGCTCGACGAGCGTGTGGTTGCGGCGTTGGTTCGCAATAACGTGCACCATATCGATGCCGTTTTTGTGACGCATTGGGATGAGGACCACTGGGGTGGTTTGCCTGCCGTGCTCGAACAGTTTTCGGTCGGAACGATTGCCGTGGCGGCGGATGCGCTGGAGGATGCTCCTGCCGAGGTATTGAACCGACCTGGCGTGGAGTATCGGCAGGTGCGCCGTGGGGATACGGTCGACATCGGCTCATTTTGCGCCCGCGTGATGTGGCCATTCGAGTTCGTGGATGGCGAGGGAAATGAGGACTCGCTTGTCCTGCTGCTCTCTTATGTTCAGGAAGGCAAGGGCCTGCGAATACTTCTCACCGGTGATGCCGAGCTCGACCAAGAACGGGAATTCGTGCAGGAGGTGGGGGATATCGATGTACTTAAACTTGGGCATCACGGCTCCAAGGTTTCAGTCGATGGTGAGTTGCTGGACGTCCTGAAGCCCGAGCTTTCCCTCGCAAGCGCCGGTGAGGGGAATCGATACGGCCATCCGTCCGATGCCTGCATCGATGCCGTTAAGGAAGCGGGTGGTGTGTTCGCGTGTACCATCGAACACGGCGACATTACCGTCACACCGACTGCGAATGGCTTTGCGATGCGATGCCAGCTACCGTGACGACGTCGTTGGCGTGTGGTGGGCCCCTGGGCTAGAATGGCACGGAACGAATACGAAGGCCTGCGGGAGGGGAGCGCAATGTCCGAAACCGGTTTGCTGCCGGCGTATCTGATCGTCGGTACCGACGGAGTTAAGCGCGACCACGCCGTCTCGCGTATGAAAGCGCGTCTGGAAAAATCGGGTATGGTCGAGTTCAACCTCGACGAGCGAGACATGACCAAGGACCCCGATATCGAGTCCATTATCGGATCGCTTAACACCTTTCCGATGGGCAGCGAGTTTCGTCTGGTAATCCTCGATGGCTGCTCAAAGCTCGCCAAGGCGGTCTCGGAGCCGCTCGTTGGGTATCTGGCGAGTCCCAGCCCCACAACGGTCTGCCTCATCATCGCCGACTCGCTTGCCAAGAATACGCGCCTGTATAAGGCAATCGCCAAGATCGACAAGAAGGCTATCGTCGATTGCTCGGGTACCAAGCGCTGGGAGCTACCGCGCCGTGTTCAGCAGATGGCGACGCAGCGCGGTAAGTCGATTTCGACGGCGGCCGCCGAGGAGCTCGTCTCGCGTTCGGGCGAAAACACGCGCATGCTCGATAACGACTTGGCTAAGCTTGCCCAGATGGTCGAGTCGCCTCAGATTGAACTTGCCGATGTTGAGCGCTGGATTGTCCGTACGGCCGAGGTTCAACCCTGGGACTTCCTCAACGCCGTCTCGGCTCGCGATATGCGGCGATCGCTCGAGCTCTTCAATCTGCTGCCCGCCAAGAGCTATGTGTGGACCTACACGCTGCTGTGCGGTCGCATCCGTGAGCTGATCGTCGCCAAGGCGCTCGATGCGCGTGGACAGGGTCGTGAGCTGGCCGCAACGCTCAAGCTCCAGTCCTGGCAGGTCAAGAATCACCTGACTTGGGCGCGTCGCTTTTCGATGGCAGAGCTCGTCGCAGCGCTCGAGGGTGCGGTCGATGTGGAGCTCGCGCTCAAGGGCTCTGCCGATTCTGAGACCGCGCTTTTGCTCTGGATTACGAACATCTTGAGAAAATCGTGATGATACCTGCCTATTTGACAAATTCGTTCTATTCCTTTGAGGGGGAGCGTGCTATAGTAGGCGCTTGCATGACCTCACCGTGTCTCAGAGGTGTCATACATTTTTTGCAAGGAACTCGAAAGGAACTCCAGAAGTGGCAAACATCAAGTCTCAGAAGAAGCGTATCCGCACCAATGAGGCAGCTCGCATGCGTAACAAGGCTGTCAAGTCCGAGCTCAAGACGCTGACCAAGCACGTCCAGTCCGCCGTCGCCGAGGGCGACGCCGAGAAGGCCCAGGCTGCCCTCAAGACCGTTACCAAGCGTCTCGACATGGCTGCCGCCAAGCATGTTATCCACAAGAACCAGGCTTCCAACCGCAAGTCCGGTCTTGCCAAGCTCGTGAACAGCATCAACGCCTAAGTTGTAAATTTCACACTACACAGATTACGCGCATAAATGGAGCCTGTTTTATGGAACAGGCTCCATTTTTTGTACCGCTCGGGTAAGATAGTCCGCATGAATACTTCAATTGACATTTCCCACATCCGCAACTTCTCAATCGTTGCGCACATTGACCATGGCAAGTCTACGATCAGCGACCGCATCCTCGAGCTCACCCATACCGTCGACGAGCGCGACATGGAGTCGCAGCTGCTCGACACCATGGATATCGAGCGCGAGCGCGGCATCACGATCAAGTCCAACGCCGTCCGCGTGTCCTATGACGCCGACGACGGCGAGACGTATCAGTTCAACCTCATCGATACGCCGGGCCATGTAGACTTTACCTACGAGGTCTCGCGTTCGCTGGCCGCTTGTGAGGGCGCGGTGCTCGTCGTCGACGCCACTCAGGGTGTCGAGGCACAGACCGTCTCCAACGCGACGCTCGCTATGAACGCCAATCTGGACATTGTGCCCGCCATCAACAAGATCGACCTGCCCTCGGCCCATCCCGACGAGGTTAAGACCGAGATCGAGGATGACCTGGCGATTCCTGCCGACGATGCCGTATGCGTATCGGGCAAGACCGGCGAGGGCATCCACGATCTGCTTGAGTCCATCGTCTTTTTGATCTCGCCACCCAAGGGCGATGCAAACGCGCCACTCAAGGCGCTCATTTTGGATTCGTACTTTGACGAGTATCGCGGTGTGGTGGCTACGGTGCGCGTCTTCGATGGTTCCATCAAAAAGGGCGATACTCTGCTTATGATGCAGGCCAAGGGTGACTTTTTGGTCGACGGCGTGGGCGTCAAGCGTCCTGCCGAGACCCCGGTCGACGCGCTGACCGTCGGCGAGGTTGGCTATGTGGTCACGGGTCTGAAGGACCCCGAGGCTGTGCGCGTGGGCGATACCCTTACGTGGGCTTCGAACCCCTGCCCCGAGCCTCTGCCGGGCTACCGCGAGGCCAAGCCCATGGTCTACACGGGCCTGTTCCCGATCGACAACAAGGACTACGAGAACCTGCGTGACGCCCTCGATAAGCTGCACGTCAACGATCCGTCGTTGGTGTGGGAGCCCGAGACCTCGGTGGCGCTCGGCTTTGGTTTCCGCGTGGGCTTCTTGGGCCTGCTGCATATGGAGGTCGTCAAGGAGCGCCTGGAGCGCGAGTTCAATCTGGATTTGATTGCCACGAGCCCTTCGGTGGACTATCACGTCTACAAGACCGACGGCGAGATGATTGATGTCCGCAGCCCGCAAGATCTGCCCGAGGCTACGCGCATCGAGCGCATCGAGGAGCCTTACCTCAAGGCCAAGATTATCTGCCCGCCCGAGTATACGGGTGCCGTCATGCAGCTCGCTATCGAGCACCGCGGCATTACAACCGACATGATCCATCTCACGAGCAAATCGGTCGAGATGCGCTTTGACATGCCGCTTGCTGAGCTCATCCTGGACTTCTTTGACCAGCTCAAGAGTCGCACCAAGGGCTATGCCTCGCTCGACTATGAGTTCAATGAGTATCGTCCCTCCGAGCTCGTCAAGCTCGATATTTTGCTTTCGGGCGACGAGGTGGACGCGCTTTCGTTTATCGTGCACAAGGACAAGGCCTATGGCCTGGCACGCGGTCTGTGCGACAAGCTCAAGGAGATTATCCCTCGCCAGCTGTTCGAGGTGCCTATTCAGGGCGCTATCGGCAACAAGATCATCGCCCGCTCCACCGTCAAGGCGCGCCGCAAGGACGTTTTGGCCAAGTGCTATGGTGGCGATATCTCGCGTAAGCGCAAGCTGCTCGAAAAGCAGAAAGAGGGCAAGAAGCGCATGAAGGCCATCGGCTCGGTCGAGGTTCCGCAGGAGGCCTTTATGGCGATTCTCAAGGTGGACGATTAGGTCCATGGCGCTTTCTGAATACAGCAAGCGGCTGCTGGGTGCCTATGCCGAGCAGCCGTTCCTTATGGCTCCCATGGCGGGCGTAACCGACCCCGCCTATCGCATCATGTGCCGTCGCCGTGGTGCTAATCTTGCCTATAGCGAGATGGTGAGCGTGGCAGGCCTTGCCTATGCCAGCAATAAGACGTGGCGCCTGGTGCTGCCGGCCGACGAGGAGCAGCAAATCTGCGTGCAGCTCTTTGGTTCCAAGCCCGATCAGTTTGCGAGTGCTGTCGCTGCCGTCGAGGAACGTGCCGTGAATACTTC
>CABMPS010000054.1 GCA_902388545.1 uncultured Collinsella sp. | reverse complement strand
ATATTGCGGTGCACCCCCGGGCGGATTCGAACCGTCGACACCCGCTTTAGGAGAGCGGTGCTCTATCCCCTGAGCTACGGAGGCATGTTGTATTAGTGTAGCAGATTTACGCCGCTGTAATGCAGCGTATACCCACTCTTCGAAGTTGCGGTGGAACAGCCCTCCGGAAAGTGCGTCCCACTATCCAGGCAAATTCTGGGTCAGACTTTCCCCATGGGACCTCGCTGGGAAACTGTGTCCCACTTTAGGGGGGCGCTCTTTAATGGCTAGTTGCCTTTGTGGAAGAGGTTTTTGATAACGGAGGGGATGCTCTTGGCGCCCTTAGCCGTCACATCGATAAAGTCAGGCGAACGCACGAGCTTATCCTCGTCGACGTACTTGCGGACCGCGCGCAACGTCTCTTTGTCGTCGCGCGTCGAAAACGTAAAGTGACCGTTGTCCTTGGTGAAGATGGCAAAACGCGTAATCTTCTTGGTGCCGCGCAAAACCTCGGCGGCAATATAGTCGACCTCGTCCCACGGGATTTGGATATAATCCTCGGGATTACGCTCGTTATAGTACTCAAACGCCTTATTGCCCACCATCACGTTACCGTGACTGGTAAGCCCCATCAGGCAGGTTGCCGGCGTTGCCAGATCGACCGTGCTGTTCTGAGATTGCGCCATACGCGCCTCGCCCTCCAATAAAAACAATCGGACCGCATCCAGTGTACCCACCGGGTGCGGTCCGTTTCAATGGCTCAAAAGCCCTTGCCTAGCAACTCTCGGTCTTAAGCCGAAGCGTGCTTACATGAAGCCGCAGACGCGACCGATGATGCCGACGGCGAAGAGAGCCAGGATGATGACGATCGGGCTGACCTTCTTCTTGAGGAGCTTGCAGACCAGAAGGGTCAGGCACACGGCGGCAAGGCCGGGGATGAGCTGATCGAGGTTGGCCTGAAGCGTGGTGACCTTCACCGGGTCGAGTGCGTTGGCACCGACAGAGCTGTACATCGTCAATGCCTGCTTGATGCCCTCAGAACCGGCGGGCAGGTTGGCCCAGTCGATATAGGCGCCAGCGGACTGCGTGACCTTGGAGACGACCGGGGTGAGGGAGATGGACACCCAGCGCTCGACCAGGGCGCCGATGATGAACATACCCAGGATGGAAGCACCCTCGGTGACCTTGCCCATCAGACCGCCGGAGAGGTCCTTGGCGATGGAGGAGCCGACCTTGTAGCCAAACTCCTGCGTGTACCACAGGAAGGCGTAACGGATGATGTTCCACGCGAAGAAGAACAGCAGCGGACCGGCGATGCTGCCGGACAGGGCCAGGGAAGCGCCCAGTGCACCCAGAATCGGGCGAAGGGTGAACCAGAAGGCGGGGTCGCCGACGCCGGCGAGCGGGCCCATCATACCGACCTTGACGCCCTGAATGGCGACGTCGTCAATCGGAGCACCGTTGGCGCGCTCCTCCTCGAGGGCGAGGGTAACGCCAATGACGGGGGCGGAAACATAGGGGTGGGTGTTATAGAACTCCAGGTGGCGCTTAAGAGCGGCAATCTGGTCATCCTTGCTGGTGTAGAGCTTCTTGATCGCAGGGATCATTGCGAAGCACCAGCCGCCGTTCTGCATACGCTCGTAGTTCCACGAGCCCTGAAGGAACTGATGACGGAAGCAAACCTTCTTACGGTCAGCCTTGGTGAGCTGAATCTTGTTCTCTGCCATATGTATCACTCCCCTCCTACTCGTAATCGTTCAGAATGTCGCCGAGCGGGTCACCGGAGCCACCGCCCATGCCGCCACCCTGCTTGGCCAGATCCTTAAGGCCAAGGTAGATGAGGGCAAGGGAGATGCCGATGAGGCCAAGGGCGATCAGCGTGAGCTGAGGGATGGCAGCAAGGACAAAGCCGAGGATGAAGAACGGCCAGGTCTCCTTGGTGGCCATCATGTTGATGACCATGGCGTAACCGACGGAAGCGACCATGCCGCCGCCGACAGCCATGCCGCCGGACAGCCAATCGGGCATAGCGTTAAGCGCGTTGGTAACGGCCTCGGCCGGGATGATGCACAGAAGTACTGCCGGGATGGCGATACGAACACCCTGCATGAGGATGCCGGCGTACTGCCAACGCTCGATGCCGGCGAAGTCGCCCTTCTCGGCGCAGGCGTCCATGGCGTGAACCATAGCGGTAGCCAGGGTACGGCAGATCATGGTCAGGAACAGACCAGCGACCGACAGCGGGACGGCGACGGCGATGGCGGCGGTAACGGCCTTGGCCGAATCGGTGGCGCCGCCGTTGAGGGCGAGCACCATGATGATCGAAGAAGCGACCGAGGCCAGAGCGGCGTCAGGCGCGACGGCGGCGCCGACGTTAGCCCAGCCAAGGGCCATCATCTGGAGCGAACCGCCCAGGAGGATGCCCTCCTGAAGGTGACCGGTTACGAGACCGATAAGCGTGCATGCCACGAGCGGCTGATGGAACTGGAACTCATCCAGAATGCCTTCCATACCGGCAAGCAACGCGACAATCGCAACAAGCAGAATAGTGATTGCAGACATGTATCGGACCCTCCTTTACTATGCTTGAGCGGCCAGTTCGGCCTTAGCTTTCTTCAACATGGCGTCGAGATCCTCGGAGGAATCCGAAGGAACCTTGCGGACCTCGAACTTGACGCCCTTGGCCTTGAGAGCCTCGATGGTCTTGACATCGTCATCGCCCATAGCGACAGCGTTAGTGACGACGACCTTGCCCTTGGAGTGGGCCATGGAACCGATGTTGGCTTCCTTGATGTCGACGCCGGCCTCGATGGCCCTGAGCAGATCCTGCGGGTTCTCGAACAGCAGCATCGCCTTGGTGTCGCCAAAGCGCGTGTCCTTGACGACCTCGGCCATCTTCTTGATAGGCACGACGTTGGCGTGGACTCCCGGAGGGGCAGCCTGCTCGATCATGGTCTTGCGGAGCTCGTCGTGAGCAACGCCGTCGGAGACCACGATGATGCGGTTGGGGTTGATCTGCTTGGTCCACGTGGTGGCCACCTGACCATGCAGCAGGCGCGTGTCGATACGGACGTGGGCGATCTTGATGTGCCCGTCGCCGATCACCGTTCCCGGAGGAATGGCACCCGCAGGAGCAGCGGCGGCCGCAGCCGGCTTCTTCTCCTCGGGCTCCAGGGACTCGGGCTTGACGCGCACGCCGGCCTTAGCCTCAGTCACGAGATGTTTTGCGATCGCATGTGCAGTGTTCTTTGCGTCAAAGCGCTGCGAATATGCCTCGATGAGCATAGGCAGGTTGACACCGGTGACGATAGCCCAGGAATCGTGGCCCTCGATGAGCCCGCTGATCTGGTTGAACGGCGTGCCGCCCCACAGATCAACGAGGAAGAGCACCTGCTCCTGGTCCTCGAAGGAAGCGATTGCCTCCTCGACCTTGGCACGGAAGTCGTCGGGGCCCATGCTCGGCTCGAGCGAGACCACGGCAACAGACGGCTGATCGCCAAAGACCATCGAGCCCGTCTGCTTGATTCCAGCCGCCAAGTCACCATGGCTAGCAAGAACAATACTTACCATCACATAACCTCCTTTTTGTCTACGTAATTCCTACACGACAGTTATGGAGTATAGCTGCAAATACAGCAGAATTGTTTGAAAAACTGCAAAAGGTAGCATTATTTGTTTAAACGTCTTAATTTGTTACAAGTTGATTACATTCCAGCATCATTGGCTGATCTGCCGCTGATAACTGATACCCAACCAATACTTACACGACGGATATGCGCATGCTGTCATTATTACCGCTTTTAAACAGATGCAAACGTGCTGAGACTGAGGCTATTTCGTTTAAACAGCTATGCCTTGACTAATGGCGAGCGATATGCTCTAGCAAAGTAGTTATTGGGGACGTTCTTAAATGGCTAGTCATTGGGGACGTTCTTTTTCGACTAGTCGTTTAAGAACGTCCCCAACGACTAAGTTAGGCGATGTGGAGGGGGTTGGCGGCGTCGACGGCATCGGATAGGCCGTCGGGGGCAGCGTCTGTCGGGTCCTCGTCGGGGGTCTCGATCTGCTTGATCATGACCTCCTGGCCCTGCAGCAGATAGGTCTCGCCGCTACCGCAATGGGGGCAGGTCTTGCCGTGCTCGACCGTCGCGTAGTCGCAGCCGCACGCCTCGCAATGCGTCACGGCCTCGACAGGCTCCACAATAAGCTCCGCGCCCTGCGTGATAGGCTTTTTATCTGCCGCCCAGCGCCAAGCATCAAGCAGCAGATCGGGAACGACGCCCGAGACCTCGCCCAGGAGCAGCGTCACGTTCGAAACGCGACTCACGCCATTGGCGCGCGCCACATTCTCGACATCGCGAATGATGTGATAGACGATTCCTAATTCATGCACTTTTTCTTCCGCCGTTCTAACGAACGGCGGTCGACTTGACGCTGCGCGAGCCCCAGACGGACGATCTGCCTTTCAATCGTCGGGCATGGGCAAAAGCCCTATGCCCTCCTCTTTCAAGGCACCTCGCCACGCCTGGGACTCGCTCGCTGTCCAACCGTTCTCTGCGCCGTTCTCTTGTTTGTTGCGTTTTTTATTTCTTCCCAAATTTGATTTTGATCGCACGCTTCAAAGCGTACTTGCCCAGGCTGGGGAGCTTTTGCTCGTATTTGACCATCGTGGAGCACTCGGGGCGATCGCGATCCAGATGGATGGCATCGAACGCGCACTTGGTGGTGCACAGGCCGCAGCCGATACACTTGTTGGGGTCGACGATCGAGGCGCCGCAGCCCAGGCAACGGGCGGTCTCGGCGCGCACCTGCTCTTCGGTAAAGGTCTCGACGTACTCGCTAAACGGCGCGGCCTTCTCGCGCTCGCGGTCCACATGGGCAACCTCGCGGCTCGCGTTGTCGTAGCTCTCAATCACAACATCGTCGCGGTCAAGCGCGGTGTAGCGGCGCTGGTTGCGGCCGATGGTGAGCGTGGACCCCGGCTGCACAAAGCGATGGATGGACACGGCGGCCTCGTGGCCGGCGGCGATGGCATCGATGGCAAAACTCGGACCGGTGTAGACGTCGCCGCCCACAAAGATGTCTGGCTCGGCGGTCTGGTAGGTCTGAGGATCGGCAAGGGCACCCTGACCGCGGCCAAGCTCCACCTTGGAGCCAGCCAGCAGGTCGCCCCACACAATGGACTGGCCAATCGACATGACGACACGGTCGGCATCGACACGACGCAGATCGTTCTCATCGTACTCGGGCGCAAAACGGCCCTCGTCGTCAAAGACACGCGTGCAGCGCTTGAAGGTGATGCCGCGCACATGACCGGCCTCGTCCAGGTGAACCTCCTTGGGGCCCCAACCGCAGCTGATGTGAACGCCGTCCTCGATGGCCTCGCGACGCTCCTCCTCGCTGGCGGGCATCTGGGCCTCACTCTCCAGGCAGAACATCTCAACGTGCTCAGAGCCCAGACGGCAGGCGTTGCGCGCGACATCGATAGCAACGTTGCCGCCGCCCACCACAATGGTGCGGCCGGGCAGCGCGTCGATCTTGCCGCTGTTAACCTCGCGAAGGAAGTCGACGGCCACGGTCACGTCCTCGGCATCCTCGCCCGGAATGCCGGCAAGGCGGCCGCCCTGGCAGCCAATGGCAACGTAGAAGGCCTTAAAGCCCTGCGCGCGCAGCTCGTCGAGCGTCACGTCGCGACCGACTTCCACGCCATAGCGGAACTCGGCACCCATCAGGCGAATAACCTCGACCTCGGCCTCGATAACATCCTTCTGCAGCTTAAAGCTGGGAATGCCATAGGTGAGCATGCCGCCCGGGCGCTCGTTTTTCTCGAACACGACGGGCTTGTAGCCCTTCTCGGCCAGGTAGAAAGCGCAGGACAGACCGGCCGGGCCGGCACCGATGATGGCGATCTTCTGGTCGAAGCCGCCGGCACGCGTCGGCGTCACCACGGGCGGGACATAGCGAGTCGCGGCGTCCAGATCGCGCTGGGCGATAAACTTCTTGACCTCGTCGATGGCCACGGCCTCGTCCACGCGACCGCGGGTGCAGGCATCCTCACAGCGGCGGTTGCACACACGGCCGCAGATAGCGGGCAACGGGTTCTCGCGCTTGATGAGCGCCAACGCCTCGTCATAGCGACCCTGAGCCGCGAGCTTCAAATAGCCCTGAACGGCAACATGCGCGGGGCAGGCCGTCTTGCAGGGAGCGGTGCCGGACTCATGCGTCTCGATGCGGTTGTCGTTGCGGTAGTTGGGCGACCACTTGGTGTGGTCCCACTTGGTGGCATCGGGCAGCTCCTGACGCGGATACTCGGGCACCTGTCCGCCGGCCTTTTTGCTGCAGAGCTTCTGGCCGAGCTTGGCTGCACCAGCCGGGCACACCTCAACGCAGCGACCGCAGGCCACGCACTTGTCCTTCTCGACCTTGGCGACATAGGCCGAGCGCGACAGGTTGGGTGTGTTGAACAGCTGCGAGGTGCGCAGGGCGTAGCACACGTTAACGTTGCAGTTGCAGATGGCGAAAATCTTGTTCTCGCCGTCAATGTTGGTGATCTGGTGCACAAAGCCGTTGTCCTCGGCCTGGCGCAAGATGTCGTAAACCTCATCGCGGGTCACGTAATGGCCACGATCGGTCTCGACCACGTAGTCGGCCATATCGCCCACGGCGATGCACCAATCTGCCGGGTCGTCGGCGCAGCCCTCACCCATCACGCGACGGCTCGCGCGGCAGCTGCAGGTGCTAGCGGCATACTTACCTTCGTATTTGTCGAGCCAATGCTCGATATGCTCGATCGGCACCGAGGTGCTCGCGGCATCGATGGCCTTCTCGACCGGAATGACATGCATGCCGATGCCGGCACCGCCGGGCGGCACCATCGGCGTGGCCTTGGACAGCGGTCCCTTGGACGCCTGCTCAAAGAACTTGGCATAGACCGGATGCTCCTCGAGCTGGCTCACGCGCATGTTGAGGAACTCGGCGGAACCCGGCACCAGCATGGGCAGCACCCACTGCTTGGCGCGCTCGGGGTTTTCCCAGTTGTACTCGAGCAGACCCGTGTAGCTCATGTCGTCGAGCATTTTTTTCGATATCGGCCTCGGGCATGCCGGTGAGCTTGACCATCTCGGGCAGCGTATAGGGACGGCGCATCTTCATCTTGCAGAGCACTTCGGCCTGCTCGTCGGTTGCGGCCTCGGCAAACGACCAGTACTCGTAGCCCAGCAGCTCGTCGCGGTGCAGCAGGCGGTTGGTGCAGTGCTCACACAGTTTGACGATGGCCTCGCGCGGATGCTCCGGTATCGGCGGCACGAACTCCGCGCCGATATCGGGCTCGGTATAGCTAATCCCCGGTCCGTTGAGAATCATAGTCGTCCCTTCTCTTGCCACAGCCCGGCGAGACCGCGACGCCCCTCTTTGTACGGGTTCGACATGCCCCCATGCCGTTCACCCGCTATTGTTGACATTGTGTCAAAAACAGTATTGACGAACCGTCAACAATATTCAAGACTGTTAGGCGAACGGTCGGGCCCAAACGGATGAAAGGCGGCAAAACATGGGCAACAACGCAGCAGATATCTCTGTGGTCGATGCCGTCCCCGCATCCGATAGCGCGGCAAAACGCCTGACGGGCGACGAGCGCCGTCGCGAGATCCTCGCCGCTGTGCGCGCCGTGAGCGCCGAGCTTGGTGTGTCCCATCTTTCGGTATCGGCCGTGACCAAGCGGGCTGGCTGCACGCGTTCGCTGTTCTACCACTACTTTGCCGATATGGATGCCGCCGTCACCGCCGTTATGGACGAGGCGATCGACGGCTTTATCGCCGAGCTCGAGCAGTGGAACGCCAGCCGCGCGGTTGGTGACATCGAAGGCGCACTCGACACCGTCGCTCCGCTCTTTAAGCGCCTGGTCGTGAGCGGCCACGAGTTGCCGAGCACGCTTACCTCAAGCAGCGGCGCGCTCTACGGTGGCTTTCTGCACAACGTGGTCCAGCGCGTGGCGCAATACATTTGCGACACCACCGTGGTGGACTTTGTCGCCCATCATGAGCTGCGCATCGACCATGTCTACGAGACGTTCTACACCCTCATCATGGGACTGTTGATGTATATCCGCACGCACCCCGATGTGCCCGACGAGACAGTCAAGGAAATCATCGCCTCGACACTCCACATCGAGGGCTATACCGCCAAGTATCCGGAGCGCAAGCCCCAGAACTGACGACATTTGGCCAAACTGCCCGCGATCGGAAGAGGGGCCGCGGGCGTGTGAAAGGAGAGCAGCATGCTGTTCGATGTTTGGGGTAGCGATACCCTTATCCACTGGGCCGGCTGGGCCATGGTCTTATTGGCCTGATCGTGCTCAACGAGGTCGGCCGCCGCACCAAGCTGGGCGCGGCCATCATCTTTGGCGTGGCTCCGCTGGCCATGACCATCTACTGCGTCGCCATCGCCATCGGCGTCTCGCAGAGTGCCGAGTGGGCGCTCACCAACCCCACCCATGTGTACCAGAACAGCTGGTTCCACTACGCCAAGGTCTACGCGGCGTTGGCCGGTTGCTGGGGCTTCATCGCCATTAAGTATCAGTGGGGCAAGATCGGCAAGGCGCACTGGTTCCGCGCGTGGCCGTTTGTGATCGTCGCCATCAACATCATGATCGCCGTCGTGTCCGACTTTGAGAGCGCCTATCACTTCTTTGTCCTGGGCGAGTCCACCTGGGTCACCTCCGAGGGCGCCACGCAGCTCGCCGGCTGGAACAACGTGTTCAACGGCATCGCCGGTATCATCAACATCTTCTGCATGACCGGTTGGTGGAGTGTCTACGCCTCTGAGGACAAGACCGACATGCTGTGGCCCGACATGACCTGGGTCTACATCATCGCCTACGATATCTGGAACTTCTGCTACACCTACAACTGCTTGCCCACCCACTCCTGGTTCTGCGGCTTTGCACTGCTGCTGGCGCCCACCGTCGCCGCCTTTATCTGGAACAAGGGCGGCTGGATCCAGAACCGTGCCTTTACGCTGGCTATTTGGTGCATGTTTGCCCAGGTATTCCCGTACTTCCAGGAGGAGTCCATCTTTGTGACCCACTCCACGCTCGACCCCAGCGCCGCTACCGCGGTCTCGATCGCCGCACTGGTCGCCAACATCGCCGCGATCATCTACATCGTCTACCGTGCCAAGAAGCTCGGCCGCAATCCCTACAAGCAGGACGTCTTTGAGGGCACCAGCGATTGGGAGAAGGCTACCGCTCGCCGCGCCAAGGTTGATTACGCGCACGCCGAGTAACGCGCTCGCTGCCGTCCGCATTTGGATGTAGGCGCGTCTCTTTGGCTCCGTAATCTCGCGTTATGCGCAGCCCCCGGAAAGCAATTCGTTTGCTTTCCGGGGGCTTTTTGCTGTCGCGCGTGCATTCATGCACATATTCACAATGTATCGCGCAGATAAAATCGAATTTCCGACTGCACGCCAGCTCTATGTGACCTTAATTTTGGGTACATTGTTGTCCCGATATTGAGCTTGGGGGATATATGGAAAATGAGACGAGGGGCCAAGAGGACGCGGCCCAAGATGCAGCGGCGTGCGCCGAGGCCTTGGAGAGCCTAGACCGGTTTTCGCTGGACGAAGTTGCGTTTGACGAGACAATCGTCGACATGCAGGACGCGGCGGGCGATGGCATACCGGATACGGGCGACGACGTCGAGGATGCTCGCGATGAAGCCGATGTCGAAAAAGGCGATGACGAGGGCAATGGCCAACCGGAACCCAACGCGGGAGATGAGACCTCCCTGCTTGGCGACTTGCCCGTCGACGAATCGCTCACCCGCGAGCTCCCCGGCTTGGGCTCTGCGCCAGTCGTCGACGAGACCATCGCCATGGGAGATATTCCCCTGCCGTCCGCTCCCTCGGCACACGAAGCCGAGGTTCGTCATCGTAAGATGTCGCCCAAGCGCCGCAATCTGATGGTCGCCGGTGTCGTGGCCGTCGCGCTCGTCGCCGGCGGCGCGGGCTATGCGGCTTGGAACGGATACCAGCAAGAGCAGGCCGCCGTAGTTGCCGCAAACGCCCATACCATGATGTCGGTGCAAATTGGCGTACATGCCGCGGGACTCGACTGCTCCACCGGCTCAAAGATCCCCGTGCAGGTGAGTGGCCAGGACTCCGACGGCTCTTCTGTGAGCGAAACGCTCTACGTTGACGAGCACGGCCGCGGCATCAAACTGCTGCCCGGCGATTACACGCTCTCCATCGCTGCCTCCCCCATCGCGGCCGACGGCACCATCTATACCGTCCCGACCACCAAGACGCAGGTCACCGTTAAGAGCGATGGACAGGATTTAAGTGCCCAGGCTGCCTTTAAACTCAAGGTGCCTTCGGCCGACACGGTAACCGACGACCAGATCGATGCCGCCGCCAAATATGCCGAGGAGGGAGGCGCGAGCTCCGCCGCCACCGCCAAGGTGCTCCAGCAGGCGGCAACCGCGCGGCGCGACGCCGCCGTCAATGCCCTGAGCGCGCAAAAGGCACAGGCAGCCCGTGATGCCGACGCCCGTCACAAGGCAACCGACCTCTACCAGCTCGATATCCCCGTCGAATGGTACGGCAAGGTCGAGACTTGGCAAAATGGCAGCACGCTATGCATCTATCTTGCCGGCGACAGCGATACGCCGATTGTGACGCTCGTCGCGGTGCGCGAGGGCGAGAGCTTTACGCCCGATGAGGGCGATACGGTTTTGGGTGCGGCCAATC
>CABMPS010000053.1 GCA_902388545.1 uncultured Collinsella sp. | reverse complement strand
CAAGCAGCAGATCGGGAACGACGCCCGAGACCTCGCCCAGGAGCAGCGTCACGCGACCGTCGCCAGACGGGCAAAAAGCACGCCCATGCCCGTTGCCGCGGCGGCGCTTGCCGGGCCGAGCCAAAATGACGCGACGCCGGCGGCGACCCCAGCTGCCAGGAAGGTATTGCCAGTCAGACAGCCAAGCGCGAGTGCACAGGTGAGCGCGGCGCTCGCGGCAGCCTCGGTGCGACCCCAGGCGATCCACCAACCGGACATGGCAGCGGCAAAGACCACCGCGACGGGCAACATCGACAGGATGCCCTGCGCCTGCATGGTGGCGTTGGCCATGAGCATCAAAAAGCCCACAGCCGAGATGGCCGAGCCGATCTGGGGGGCCAGGCCAGCCGCCGCTCCGATCGCGATAGCCGCAATGACCAGGCCGGGAAGCGCCGCGACCCCGGCTGTTTGCATCAGCAAAAAGCTAAAGGTGCCGCACGCTAGCGCCGAGATAGCGTGCATGGTGTAGTCGCGCGCATGGCTCCAGCGCGTGCCCGCCCAGCCGAGCGCGGGGTCGACCTCGATGGCGTCGTCCTCGTAGTACGACGGCTCGATATCGTCGAGCTCCTGCTCGTCATCCGAAAGCTCGCCAACCATTTGCTCCAGGCTGCGTCGGCCCTCGCGCACACTGCCCAAGCCGGCGAGCAGCTGGTCGCAAAATGCCTCGATGCTGTTGGGGCGGTCTTGCGGCATGGGGGAGAGGGCGCTCATGAGCGCAGCCTCAGCTCCCGGGGGAAAGTGCGGGATGAGCTCGCTGGGGTAGGTGGCACCGCCGATGATGCGGCCGAGCGAGTCGCCGGGCGTGGCGGCCATAAAGGGGGCGCTGCCGCACAGGCCCTCGTAGATCACGCAGGCGAGGGCAAAGACATCGGCGCGCTCGTCAACCGTGCCAGTCTCGATATCGAGTTGCTCGGGTGGCATGTAGCCGATGGTGCCGCCGCGCGATCCGCCAAAGCCGCCGGCGGATGACAACCGCGCCATGCCAAAGTCGGTGAGCTTTACATTGCCCGAGTGGTCGATAAGCACGTTGGCGGGCTTTATGTCCAGGTGAAGCACGCCGTTTGCATGGGCAAAGGTGAGTGCCTGACCAAGTGCGTCGGCAATGGCTGCGGCCTCGTCAAACGTGAGCGAATGGCCGTCCACGCGGTGCAAAAACTCGGCAAGCGACATGCCGTCGACATACTCCATGACCAGGTAGGCATAGGCGGTGTCGTGCGTAAAGTCGATAACCTGCACGATATTGGGATGTTGCAGCATGGCGGCGGTGTGGGCCTCGCGCAGCACATCCATGATGTCGCTGGCGGGCATGCCGGCGCCGTCCGTGAGGGGGATGCGCTTAATGGCGACGCGGCGGCGCAGGTGCGTATCGCGGCAGATCTCGATGGAGCCAAAACCGCCGGTCGCAAGCGTCTCGAGCGGCTGGTACCGCTTGAGCAGCTCGCGAGAGCTGGTGCCCTCCAAGGGAGCGTCCGGCGAGAACCGGGCGGTATGTTGCGAGAAAAGCGGCATGGCCAACCCTCGTGCGTTTAAAGTTCGTTTGCGAGCGGCGGGCGCGGAGCCGAGCCATTCGCGGTGGCATAGATGCTGCTAGTGTAGCACGCTCGGGCAGATGGCGAGGAAACGGGGATGAGGTGGTCCGATCGACCCGACTCCGTTTCGACGCGTCCGGAAAGCGCATCCCAGTTTTCATCCAAATAATGGGATGCGCTTTCCGATTGGGGTGGGCTGCGGAAACTGCATCCCAGAATATTGGCCTGGAACGGGACGGACTTTCCGAATCGGCGCTCAAAAGGAAACCGCATCCCGCTTTGATGTGGGGACTGCGAACAAAAGCCGGACCGTGATCTGGCGCGGATTGGAGTTCGCCTGAATCATTGATGCTGGCTGGTGTGAGAACAGAGATAAACGAGCGGCTCGAGCGATATAATGACACGCTATGGAGGCCGTATGCTCTTTTCCCGCCGTTCTGCTACATTTGCCTGCGCCATTGCGCTTGTCGTAATGGCGGTCACCCCTTATCACCGGTTTTCATCTTCAATCGGCCTAGCGTCAGGTGCAATGACCTGGCTCGTTATCCTGGGCGCATGCCTCGCGGCGTTTGTTCATGGTGCTGCGCTATGCAAGGGGGGAATGAGAAGGCCGAGGCATCTCGGTGCCATCGGTGTTTTCCTTGGTGTTATTGCAACGGTTCCCGAATGGGCCGACCTGGCTTTCTATGCTCGCGGAGACTCTATTCCAATCGTGTTTGCACCGATTTGGTTGTTACATGGCGTTTCGTGTGTCTCGTGCTTTGTTGGGTCGCTGCTTCTCTCATATGTTATTTGGGGCACGGCGGACTCTCCTTTGACGCAGAGGTCGACACGGACTGACGAAAGGGAAACTCGTCACCCGCAGGACGCGATTTTTACAGAAACAATAGCCGTCATGTCTTGCCTGCTGTTTTGCTGTCGAGTTTCATGGAGAGTCGTTCCCGAGCCATGGGGGATGCCCCCTGTAACGGCCGCGTCAATTGGCCTTGCGCTTTTAATTCCGTTGGTCTATCTCGCATTGACTGTGGCCCCGCCGTTTTGCCGCCCTCGTGCCTTTGGCCATGGGCGGCGCGACGTGTTTGCCTGTTCTGTGCTCGTAGCAGTTCCTATTGGTCTTATTCCGGCTGTTGAGGCGGCATACTTCGCAAGCGATGCCGTGGTCATTGCATTGCTGGCGATGGGGTCCGTTATCGCTGCTGCCTTCGTATGCATGTTGCTAAGGGGGAAACGGGACAACAATTCGGATATCGCCTGTGCGTCCGACACATTCGATGCGGGGGTGTTTTCCCCTGCCCTGTCGCCTAGAGAAGAGCAGTTTGTTCGACTGCTGCTCAAAGGGAAAACGCCGGCGGAAATTGCCAAGGAGACGGATACGAAGCCATCGACGGTGAGAACAACGCTTCACCGAGCATACGGGAAGGCGTCGGTTGCGGGCTCACGCGAGCTCGTGGCGCTGTTTGCGGGTGAGGGCGATACTGTAGGGCATGAGCTACCGCAGCGGCATGCTGACGATATAGTGGCATCAGCTCGAACGCGCCGGCTGTTTCGATACCTGCTCACATTATTCTTTATCCTCCTTGCGGCGGGGCCCTTGGTAATGGCGGATAGCGATTGGGGGTCCGGTGTTTCGCGGGCTGTCGCCTTTTCCCTCTTAAGCTACGCATTGGGTCTCGGACTGCTTCTGTCGCTACGCTACGCGGGTGGAAAAGCGAATCGTGGCGCTGCGCTGGATAGAGCGGGTGAAGCGATTTGGCTCGGAAGCCCGTACGTATGGGCGGTGCTATCTGCTGTGGAATGGTCTTTTATCTATATCGCGGCATTGATGTGCATACGCGTTCCGTTGATGGCTGTGCCGGTCCTGTTTTGCGGCGTGGCGTCTACGGCTTCGCTCGCTGTTGGGCTGCGTCCGTTTAAGGTGCATGCCCATGCTCGGGCTATCGTGCCGTTGGTGTCAATGGGCATGGTTGCCTTAATCTATGCGGTCGCTAGGGGGCGAATCCATGGACTTGCGGTGCTGACGGGGGTGCTGCTCACATATATAGTGATGCGAAGCTGTCCGCAGCGCAAAATGCTTGGGATATGGATGCTTTGCTTCGGGGCGACGGCTCCTGTTTGGGCTGTCTTGCTCAATATGGTGCAGGATCTGACGGTTTTCGAGCCGTTGTTCCTCGCGTCGTTGTTGGGGCAAAGTTCGGCTGTCAATGTCGTCGTGGCAACGGTGATTGTTTGCTGGTCTGTGCCCATGTTCGTTACGCACATCGCGCTCGCCCGCTCGGTTGAGGACGAGAAGGCCGTCTTGGAGTACCGGGCGAACGGGTCCACCGAAACGGCCCGCGTGCGCCAGCTGGCCCTGCTTACGTCGCGCTCCCTTTCTGATGTTCAGTCGCAAATTTTGCTGATGACGGCAGAGGGGGCAACGACAAAGGCCATTGCGGAGGATGTCGGTTACGCTGCATCTACGGTGCAAGCGCTGCGGTCTGCATCTTACCGCCAGTTGAAGATCAAGAATAAGGCGGAGCTAATTTTATTGTTATCGCAGGTAAATAACGTGTAAACGCCTGAGCAATCAACTCAATAGCGGGTGTTTACAGACATCTTTCTCTATTCATGCGAAGGTTGCCGTGCGTCGACGCATTGTTAACCGCTTTTGATTGGAGAAGGCCATGATTAAGCCAAGGAGCGCTATTGCTCGAATCGGAGTCGGCTTGGTGATTGCAGCTGGTCTGTCCCTAGGGGTTCCCGCTGCATCGTTTGCACAAGAGGAGTTTGACACCTCTCAGGTTTCCAGCATTACTCAAAACGCCGATACGGGAATTACGACCTGTACGAACAATGCCGATAAGGCATTTAGTTTTCAATGTGCCGGGACGAGTGCAACTGGCTACCGTCAAAAGGATGATTCCTCATCGCTCTATCTGGATATCCAGGGCCATACGGGAAATCCGCTTCGGTTATATACAGACGGTGCGTATAACACAAGCGGTAGCGGCAGCATGAATTGTACTCAGGGAACGTATCGTTCGAATCACAAGGGACAGTGGGAAATGTATAACCTCGTCCGTGAGAACGGGCGATCTGCGGCGCGACTGACTGCATGGGCGGAGTCTGGCTACGGCACTGTTATTGGCGTATGGAGCCCCGACTGCGTCGGGCATTTCCACAAGCTTCCCGCATAGTTGTTTGAAATGGCTCCCTTCCGGCTTTCTGGGTCGGAAGGGGGAGGAGGACGTATGAACCAAAAGCTCGCAAGATACGAACTGTCGAAAACGATTAGACGTCCAGCTTTTATCCTTGCTCTCTTGATTGCGGTCGCAGTTGCAATAGCTGCCGCGCTGGAGCCGTGGGCAAATTTGGAAAAAGAGCGCCACAACCTTCTTTCTTTTGGTTACGGCGTTGGCGTGCAAGCCGAAAATTATCTCGGTCAAACACGTGAAAGCAGCTTCGGTAACTGGATTGTTGTGAGCGCGAACGCGCCACTGTCTGCGTCGGTGTTTTTCTATGCACTGCCCCTGCTTGCAATGTTGGCTGGATCTTGGTCGTGTCTCTTTGAGCGTTTGAGTGGTTATGACATGCAGATATGCACGCGCGTTTCCAGAAAGGCGTACGTGAACGTAAAGATGCTGTCTGCTTTCCTCTCCGCGTTTACAGTGACTGCCATTCCTCTGCTCGTCAATTTCCTGATCGTCTCGATGCTTTTTCCTGCGTATCTTCCTCGGGTCGATGAGTCGACTTACGTAGGACTTTACCTGCATAGCTACTTCTCCGGTCTATTTTATTCGCATCCTTTGTCATATGTGCTCGCATACACGCTGTTCGATGCTGTCACGCTCGGGACTTTATCCATGGCTGTAACTGGCTTCTCAATTTTGTTTCGTAGCAGAATCAAAGCGATAATTGTCCCGTATCTGCTAATGGTTGCGTGGCATTTTGCAAATGGCTGGATCTTCGGCGTAATGGCTTGTGTGGGGTTTAACTGCAATATCCTCAACAGCATCAGGTCGGAATCGCTGAATAACTGGCCAGACATTCGAGCCGGTTTTGCGGAAATCATATTATTGACCCTTGCTTCGTTGGCTTTTTCTGGGGCGTGGAAAAGACGCGAGGTGGTCTGATGCTGTTTAGGCTGGTCGCCGCGGACCTGAGGACCGTTTTGAAGAAGAACATCATCACTTTTATTGCAATTGCGGCAGTGACCGTTGCGAACTTGGTGTACGCCTACGGATTGTCTTCTGTGTATGGGGTTAGAACGGATACCTTGGGGTTTGCGGATAATCTTGCGCTCGTGTTTGCCGGATCTGCTCCGTTTGAGCCTAGGCCCGGGGTCATGTTTGTGCCTCCGCTAGGATGGCTATTTCTCATTCTGCTTATTCTCTATACAACACTCGACTATCCGACCGAATCGTTGCACGGGTTTGGTTTGCAAGCGCTTGTTCGATGCCGGGCAAGAACCCTTTGGTGGGTCTCGCGTTTTATCTTGGTGGCGGCAGTAACGGCATTTTCACTGCTCGTGGTGGTTTGCTCTGTTGTGATTTGGAGCTTGGTGGTGAGCTCCTCGTTCAGCGCGGTCATTCATGGTGAGTCGCTTCAACTGGCTAATTTGGCGCCGTGGTTTCTCAAAGCTGCCGAGGCAGATGCGCTGCCGTTTTTCATAGGTCTCTTATTTGCTTTTGAGGCGCTTGCGTTTGCGCAGGCAGCGGTTGGGTTTGTGCTTGGGTCGTCAGTCTCGTTTGTGGTTTTAATGAGCTACCTGATCTGCTCGGCATATGCACGACATTGGGCGCTATTGGGTAACGCCTTGATGCTGTTGCGCTGGGGTGGAATTGTCAAAGAGGGAATCGCGGCGGGCTCGAGTGTCTTGTCATCAATTGGGCTTATGTCGTTATGCCTATCGTTGGGCGGACTGTGGTTTCGAAGGGCAGACCTTTTAGAAAAGGGGGACAAGATATGAGCGTGATCGTTAGGGACGTATCGAAGCGCATGGGCAAAAACGATGTCCTGCGCAACGTGTCCATCGAGGTTGACCCTGGGACCGTGGTCGGACTTCAGGGGATAAACGGTTCGGGCAAGACCATGCTCATGCGAGCGGTCTGCGGATTGATCAAGCCTACCGAAGGCGAAATCTCTATCGATGGCCAAAGGCTTGGGGCGGACATCTCGTTCCCGCCGAGTCTGGGGATGTTGATCGAGGCGCCTTCCTTTTTGGGATATCTGTCTGGCTACGACAATCTGGAGCTCATCGCCCAGATCAAGGGCGTTGCCACCCCCGAGGACATTCGCTCTGCCCTGCGGCTCGTGGGGCTCGATGCAGACGAAAAAAAGAAGTTCCGAGCATACTCGCTTGGGATGAAGCAACGTCTGGGGATAGCTGCGGCAATTATGGAAAAGCCGAAGCTACTCGTTCTCGATGAGCCAACAAATGCCCTCGACGAAGCGGGCGTGGAAATGCTCAAGCGCGTTGTGGCGATGGCGGCATCAACGGGTCGCGAGGTCCTTCTGTCCAGCCATGACGGAGAGGTGCTCGAGGAGCTGGCCGATCGGGTTTACTGCATGCGCGACGGTGCCGTTGTGAAAGTTCGGGAAAGGTCGTGAGCGCGATGAAGAAGACCCTGTGGACAAGAAGGTCGGCGCTCGCGCTTTTTTGCTGTGCTGCTGCCGGCCTTGCGGGCATGAGGGTGAGCGCCGTTAACGGGAACCGGACGGTCATTCCTGAGAAATACTATGCGGAGGGCGAATGGCTCTCGATGGATGGGGCGTTTCTGGGGTCGAAGGATGTGGCGACTGACGGGTATTCGTTTTGCATAGACGGGGCGGAGCTGCTCACGCCGCGCGAGTATCTCAAACGAGCACATGACGATTATTCAAAATATGGCACCGTGGATACGAAAACGAGACTGAAGGATGCCGACATCACGTGCGTTATCGCCGTAAAGATGCGTGTCAGAAATAGGGATAATATCGACGGTGGAATCAAAGCGTATGTTTGGCATCTGGTTCCGGAGTCTGCGCCAAACTATGATTTTGTAGTCAATACCGATCTGATAACGCAAGCCATGCCGGTCCTTGGCGGCTCTGCTGCGTTTGCCGTGGAGGTTGGGGCAGAAAACGAGTTGCTCGTCCCATTTATGATGCAGAACACCAACGACTATTTCGAAGGTTACGAGACCGTCCGTTTTGAGAAAGCATTTCCCGGGACTTACACGATGAAGATGACCGATCTGCCGGAGCGGAGGCTCTTAAGGTTTGAAGTGAAATAGCTCGAGAGCAAGGCAAAACGGGTCCATTGGCGGTACGCGCGCCCGATTCCAGGCGCCCCGGCCCGGAATCGGGCGCGGGACGAGGCGCCTTCGGTGTCGGCCGGCCTACCGCTTCTTCTTGCTCTTCTTCTGCTTGCGCTGCTTGCCCTTGGTCTCCTGGGGCTTGTCGCCCTGTTTTGCTTCGGCAGCGGCCTTTTCTGCCTTCATCTTCTTGCGTTTGGTCTCGATGCGGAGTTTTTTGTTGATGCGCGCCTTAAGGAAGGGACCGAACTGCTCGGCATCGCCGCGGACAAAGGTGTCCTTAGGGATCGTCACGCCCTGGTCGGCGAACATGGCCACAAAGATGCGCTCGCCGTCGAGCACGTGGTCGAGCTTTTCAAACGGGAAGAACTGCGACTTGCCGCTCGTGCCCCAAACCATCAGGCCGTCCTCGTTGGCGGCGACGCGGCGATAGCGGCCACCCATGGACTCGTCGGCCTCAACGGCGTCGATAAAGTCGCGGGCGAGGGTGTGGTGCAGGTTTTTGCTCCACCAGGCCAAAAAGGCGCCGAATACGATCAAGACGACGCCAAACTTGATCCAGTTGCCGCCGGCCACCAGCATGCCGATGCCGATGAGCGCGGCAATTGCCGCGGCGACATACAGCGAGCCGCGACGCCTGGGCGAGGCGACCAGGCGGGCGAAGTCGGTGACGAGGTCGTTTTCGTATTGGTACTCGTTGAGGTACAGGATGCCGTCGTCGGCTGCGGCCTGCTCCTCGAGCGCGACCTCGACCTGGTCGGCTGCTTCGGAGGGAACGAGGTTGCTCTCTGCGTCTGCCATGCTCTTTGGACTCCTATCGCGGCGGGCTCGCCGTACGGGTTATTATGGAATGCAGTATGCCGTGCGACCGCATGGCCGCCGCGGCAACAAGACTCAGTATACCCGGGGGAGCACCCATGGAATCGTTGTACCGAAAGTATCGCCCGCTCACCTTTGACTCCGTGGTGGGCCAGCAGCATATCGTCTCGACGCTCGAGCACGCCATCACCGAGGGGCGCCTGTCCCACGCCTACCTGTTCTGCGGACCGCGCGGCACGGGCAAGACCACCATGGCGCGCATTCTGGCCAAGGCGCTGCTGTGCCGCAATGCCGAGGCGGCGCGCGCCGAGGGTGCAAGCGGCTGCATGCCCGACGGTACTTGCGAGGAGTGCGAGCTCATTGCCGAGGGTAACCACCCCGATGTCTACGAGCTCGATGCCGCCTCCCGCACGGGCGTGGACAATGTGCGCGAGGAAATCATCAACTCCGTCAACTTTGCCCCGGTGCGCGGCAAGTACAAGATCTATATCATCGACGAGGTCCACATGCTCACGACGGCGGCGTTCAACGCGCTGCTCAAGACGCTCGAGGAGCCGCCGGCACACGTGATCTTTGTGCTGTGCACCACCGACCCGCAAAAGATTCTGGAGACCATCCTCTCGCGCTGCCAGCGTTTCGATTTCCATCGCATCGGCAACGAGGATATCGAGCGTCGCCTGGCATACGTGTGCGAGCAGGAGGGCTTCGATTACGACGATGAGGCGCTGGCTATCGTGGCGCGCCATGCCAAGGGCGGTATGCGCGACGCGCTGTCCACGCTGGAGCAGCTGAGCGTCTTTGGCAACGGTTCTGTGCATGCGGACGACGCCCGCTCGCTTTTAGGCGAGGTTTCGGACCAGATTCTGGGCGAGTTTTCCCGCGCCATTGCCGATCGCGATGTTGCCGAGCTCTATGGACTGATCCGTGCGCAGGTCGAGGAAGGAAACGACCTGCTGGAGCTGACGCGCGACCTGGTGGCGCATGTGCGTGACGTGTACGTTGCCTGCGTTGCCGGTGCCCGTGCCGAGCTGTTTGAGGGCGGCTCCGAGCAGGCCGAGGCGCTTGCTGCCGAGGCCGCTGCCTTTGGCGAGCATCCTGCCGACCGCCTGGCCCGTGTGCTGACGGTGCTCGACGATGCCGCACTGGAGATGAGGGGCGCGAGCGACGTGCGCCTGGTGCTCGAGATCGCCTGCACGCGCCTGGCACGTCCCGAGGCCGATTTAACGATTGAGGCATTGGCCGAGCGCGTGGCCCGCTTGGAGGCCATGGTTGCCAACGGCGCCGTGCCGGCGAGCGTGGCTGCTGCTCAGGCCGCCGCGCCTGCAGCATCCGTACCCGCTGCTGCCCAACAGCCGACGCTAATTTCGGGCGCTCGTGCTGCCGCTCCGGCGGCATCCGCTGCCCCCGCTGCTACGTCCGCGCGCCAGGGCGGTATGCCTTGGGACCGTGGTGCTGCTGTTCCGGCTGCCCAGCCTGCGTCCCGTTCTGCGTCCGTGTCAGCTTCCAAGCCTGCAGCGCCTGCACCTCAGCCTGCGCCGACTCCGACGCCTCAGCCCGTTGCGGCTCCCGCGCCTGCCACCGCTCCGGCACCTAAGCCCCAGTCCAACAATGCCGCCCAGGTTGCCGCCGCCGGTACTGCCGAGACGCCCGCGGTCGAGGATGCCGGAGAGCTGCAGCGCAAATGGGCCGAGGTTGTCGAGCGTGTCAAGGCGCGTCAGGCTTCCTACGCGGGGCTTTTGCTCAATGCCCGCGCCACGGCTGACGACGGCTCCAGGCTCACGGTCTCGTTCCCCGCGGGCTCGACCTTTGCCATCAAGATGCTTGGACGCGCCGACACGCAGTCGGTGGTCCTGCCGACAGTCAGTGCGGTCTTCGGTCGTCGTACCGTCGACTATGTCCTGGATGGGGGTGGCACGCCGGCTCCTCAACATGAGGAGCATTCTCCATCTGCACGGGCTGCGGTATCTGCGGACCCGCAACCCGTGTCCTCGGCGGCCCCTGCATCCTCGAGCGCCAGCGCGACGCAGCCAAAAGCAGCACCGATAGCGGCGCCGACCCCGTCGGCGCCTAAGCCCGTCATGGCCAAACC
>CABMPS010000052.1 GCA_902388545.1 uncultured Collinsella sp. | reverse complement strand
GGGATTTTCGGACCCTTCTTGTGTGCTCGAGCTCTTTGAGTCTGTCAGGGGGTTTCTGGATTATTCTCTGTTAATGCCCGATGGTTCCGATCCGGTGATTCACGATATGGATGAGACAGAGTGGGAGCGGCGTGCGTTTGCCGACAAGATGGCGAAGCGCCTGGGTGTGCCGCTCAACAAACTCAAGACCGTAGCACCCTCGCGGCGAGACGGAATCATTTTCGCCCTGCACGATGGCGGCTACACGGTGCGCGAGATCGAACGGTATACGGGAATCAGCAAGAGTACCGTCTCTCGTATCGTGCGCGCTTATGCGCGGGTGAATGCTCAGGCTGAGGGCTCGGAATAGAAAATGGCCGAACCACTCTTGTCAAGCGATTCGGCCAACAAAATTCTTAAGATTTGGGACAAATACTACTGATTATTTTGTCCCGTGAGCATGCCGTCGAGGGTGCGCCAGGCGAGCTCGGCGCACTTGACGCGGGCGGGCATGTGCGAGATGTCCTGGAGCTGGGCGGCTTCGTCCAGGTCTTCCAGGTCCTCCTCGGAGAGCTTCTCGCCGCGGATCATGGCGAGGAAGAGCTCTGCCAGGTGGCGAGCTTCCTCGACGGTCTCGCCGGTGATGAGGTCGGCCATGATGTCGGCACTGGCCTGGCTGATGGCGCAGCCGTGACCGGTAAAGGAGGCCTCCTCGATCACGTTGTTCTCGACACGCAGCTGCAAGGTGAGCTCGTCTCCGCAGCTAGGGTTGATGCCGTCGTGCTCGTGCGTGGGAGCGTCCATCTCGTACTTATAGTCGGGGTGCGAGTTGTGCTCCATAAATGTGGTGGAGGTGTACAGATTACCCATTGAATGTGCTCCAAACGTGATGCAGGCCGGCGATGAACTTGTCGATATCGGCCTTGTCGTTGTAGAAGGCCACGCTGGCGCGACAGCAGGCAAGGTTCTCGACGCCCAGCCAGGTGAGCAGCGGCTGCGCACAGTGGTGGCCGGCGCGAATGCAGACGCCGTCCATGTCCATGATGCTCGCTACGTCGTGCGGGTGGATGCCCTTGACGTTAAAGCTCACGACGCCGTGGTGGTTGTCCCAATAGATGGAGCCGATGATCTGGACAAAGTCGAGCTGCATGAGTTCGCCCATCAGATAGTGGACGAGTGCCTGCTCGCGGGCCTGGATGTTCTCGTAACCCACCGTGTTGACCAGGTAATCGAGTGCGGCGCCCGTGGCGAAGATGCCGGCGGCGTCCTGCGTGCCGGCCTCGAACTTCTCGGGGACGGGAGCCCAGACAGCGTTCTGCTCGGTGACCGAATCGATCATCTCGCCGCCGGTAAGCATGGGCGGCATGGCGTTGAGCAGGTCCATCTTGCCCCACAGCACGCCGATGCCCATGGGGCCCATGGCCTTGTGCGCACTAAAGGCAAAGAAGTCGGCGCCCAGGTCGGCCACATCGACCGGCATGTGCGGCAGCGACTGCGCGCCGTCGACGACCAGGTAGCCGCCGTACTTGTGCACGAGTTTGCCGAGGTTCTTGACCGGGTTCTCGACGCCCAGCACGTTGGAGACCTGTCCCACGGCTAGGATCTTGGTCTTGGGACCCACCTTGGCAAGAACCTCCTCGGTGGTGAGCTGGCCGGTCTTGGTGGGGTAGAGGTAGACGAGCTTGGCGCCGGTCTCGCGGCAGACCTGCTGCCACGGAATCAGGTTGGAGTGGTGCTCCATGATGGTGATGACGACCTCGTCGCCCGGTTCGAGCACTGTGGGCGCAAAGCTCTTAGCGACCAGGTTGAGCGACTCGCTCGTGTTGCGGGTGAAGACGACCTCGTTGGCCTGTGAGGCGCCGATGAGGTCAGCGATCTGCTGGCGGACCTTCGCGATGGCGTCGGTGGCCTCGACGGACAGCGAGTACAGGCCGCGCAGGGGGTTGGCGTTCATGCGCTGGTAGAAGTCGCGTTCGGCGTCGAGCACACGGGCAGGGCGCTGCGCGGTGGCGGCGCTATCGAGGAAAGCGATCTCGGGGTGCTGCTGGAACAGCGGGAACTGGCCCTTGTAGGGGTTGGTCTCGATGTCCACGGTGGGCCAGCCGCGCGAGGCCTCGTCGCTGGCGTCGAGCTCCATAGGCTCCGGTGCGGTACAGGTATCGCATTTAACGTGCTCGGTGTCGATCATGCGAGCTCCTCTTCAAAGTTGTCGATCAGGTTGTTGCCTAGGCGGACGACGGCGGCGCGGGTGCGCTCGTCGGTGGCGGAAAGCGCGGCGTCCTCCAGCTTGGCGCGGATGAACAGGTCCTCGGCAGCGTTTTGGTCAAGGCCGCGGCAGGCGAGGTAGAACAGCTGCTCGTCGCGGACGTGACCGATGGTGGCGCCGTGGTTGCCGGCGACGTCGTCCTCGTCGCAGAGAATGACGGGAACGGTCTTGTTGTCGACGCCCTTGTTGGCCAAAAGCACCGTCTCGCGCTCGGTGCCGGTTGCACCCTTGCAGCCGTGCACGAGGTCGATGGTGCCACGGTAGACCTTCTTGGACGTGCCGGTCAGCACGCCGTTGGCGTCGATCTCGCACTCGGTCTTGCGACCGCGGTGGCGCAGCTCGTAGTTAAAGTCGCGCACCTGCTCGCGGGCGCCCAGGTAGTCAGTATCGATGGTGACCTTGGCGGTATCGCCCAGCAGGTCGCCGGCAAGGCCGGTGGCGCTGGCGCCGGCACCCAGGACGGTGTGCTGCACGTTGACGCGCGCGCCCTCGTCCAGGAACAGGCCGGTGTCGTCGAGCGCGATCCAGCTATCGTCGAGCGTCTGCGTGCAGGTCACGTTGACGATGGCGTACTCGTGGGAGCACACGCGTAGCACGGAGCCCACGACACCCTCGCCGGTAACAGGGGAGTCCAGGGCGATCTGCAGGTCGAGCGTTGCCCGCGGGCGGGCGACGACGTCGATGGCGGCGATGGCCGCGGCGGCATCGACACCGCTCACGCGCACAGCAACCGTGGCGTGCTTGTATGCGGGCACATCGATGACGATGTGCTTGGTAGCGTGTTCGGCCAAGTAGGCGTAGGCAGCCTCGCCCATGCCGGTTTCGAAGGCTTCAACGGGGGAGAGCTCCTCCTCGAGCTTAATGGCACCGGCCTGGTAGACGGAGGTGGCGGGTACGTCGAGCTCGGTCTCGGGCGTGATGCGGGCGCGGTCGGCGGCATCACCGGGGGCGGAGGCGCGGCGCTCGGGGAAGCGCTCGGCCATGGCGTTCATGGCGGCGTCGAACGCGTCTGTCACGCCAATAAACTGCTCGCCCAAGCCTTCGACCTCAACGGCCTCCGCGGGAGCGGCGGCAAGCTCGTCAGAGAGCTCGAGCTTGGTCTGATTCATCTTCAGCCAGCCCCAAGTGGCAGCCGGCATCGCGTTGACCTGCTCAAGGGTGGTAGCAGCGGTGTTGGTTTCCTGTTTCATTATCCGATCGCTCCTTCCATCTCGAGCTTGATCAGGTTGTTCATCTCGACGGCGTACTCCAGCGGCAGCTCCTTGGAGACCGGGTTGGCAAAGCCGTTGACGATCATGGTGCGGGCCTCTTCCTCCGAGATGCCGCGGCTCATCAGGTAGAACACCTTGTCGTCGCCGATGCGGCCGATGGTGGCCTCGTGGCCGATGTCGACGTTCTTGGCGCGGATGTCCATGGCGGGGATGGTGTCGGAGCGGCTCTGGTCGTCGAGCATGAGCGACTGGCAGCTCACGGTTGCCTTGGAACCCTCGGCCTTGGGCGTGGCTACGATGGAGCTGCGGAAGGTCTGAATGCCGCCGCTCTTGGAGATGCCCTTGGTCTCGACGGTTGCCGAGGTCTCGGGGGCGTTGAGCACGACCTTACAGCCGGTATCGAGGTTCTGCCCGGCGCCGGCAAAGGTGATGCCGGTAAAGCTCGACCGGGCGCGGCGGCCGTTGAGCACACTCATGGGGTAGAGGTAGCCCACGTGGCTGCCGAAGGAGCCACTGATCCACTCTATGTCGCCATCCTCGTCCACGCGCGCACGCTTGGTGTTGAGGTTGTACATGTTCTTGGACCAGTTCTCGATGGTCGAGTAGCGCAGGTGCGCACGCTTGCCAACAAAGAGCTCGACGGCGCCGGCGTGGAGGTTGGCCACGTTGTACTTGGGCGCGGAGCAGCCCTCAATAAAGTGCAGGTCGGCATCGTCCTCGACGATGATGAGCGTGTGCTCAAACTGGCCGGCACCCTTGGCATTGAGGCGGAAGTAGCTCTGCAACGGGAAGTCGAGCTTGGTGCCCTTGGGCACGTAGACAAACGAGCCGCCCGACCATACGGCACCGTGCAGGGCCGCAAACTTGTGGTCGGTGGGCGGGATGAGCGTCATAAACTTCTCGTGGATGAGCGGCTCCCACTGCGGATCGTGCAGGGCCTCCTCGATGCCGGAGTAGACGATGCCCATCTTGGACGCCGTATCCTGCATGTTGTGGTAGACCAGCTCGGAGTCGTACTGCGCGCCGACGCCCGCCAGATAGCTGCGCTCGGCCTCGGGGATGCCCAGGCGCTCAAAGGTGTTCTTGATGTCGTCGGGCACCGACTCCCAGTCGTGCTTTTGGTCGGTGTTGGGCTTGACATAGGTGACGATGTTGTCCATGTCCAGGCCCTCGATGGAGGGGCCCCACGTCGGATCGGGGAAGCGGTTGAAGATCTTGAGGGACTTGAGGCGCAGGTCAAGCATCCACTGTGGCTCGTCCTTCTTGGCGCTGATCTCGCGCACGATGTCGGGCGTAATGCCGGCGTCCAGGCGCTCGAATCCCTCCTCGCCATAGGTGAAGTCGTAGAGGCTGCGGTCGATGTCCGCGACCTCGGTGCGGTTCTTGGTCATTGCGTCGCCCCTTTACGCCTGCTGCCCGGCAGCGGCGGCCTCGGCCTGGGCGCGCTGCTCGGCGGCCTCGCGCTCGAAGGTGTCAAAGCCGTTCTTGTCGATCCAGGGGATGAGCGAGGCGTCGTCCTCGCGCACGATGTGGCCCTTGACCATAACGTGGACGCGGTCGACATCCAGGTGCTCCAAGATGCGCGTGTTGTGCGTGATGATGAGCATGGAGCCGTCGCAGCTCTTGCGGTAGGCGTCCATGCCGTGGCTGACGGTGGAAAGCGCGTCGACGTCCAGGCCCGAGTCGGTCTCGTCGAGGATGGCGAGCTTGGGCTGCAGCAGCATAAGCTGGGGCATCTCGACCTTCTTCTTCTCGCCGCCCGAGAAGCCTACGCCCAGCTCGCGGTTGAGGTAGGCGGTATCCATGTTGAGCTCGGCCGCGAGCTCCTTCACGCGGCGGCGGAACTCCTTGCCCTTCATCTCCAGGCCGGGGCGGCCGGCGATGCTGGCGCGCAAAAAGCTCGACAGCGGCACGCCCGGGATCTCGACCGGGGCCTGGAAGCTCAGAAACAGGCCGGCGCGCGAACGCTTGTCGGTGGTGAGCTCGGTGATGTCCTGGCCGTCAAAGACGATACGTCCGTCGTTGACCGTGTAGACGGGGTCGCCCATGACCAGGTGGCCGAGGGTGGACTTGCCGGCGCCGTTGGGGCCCATCAGCACGTGGGTCTCGCCGGCGGCGACGTTGAGGTTGACGTTGTGGAGGATGGTCTTCTCGTCCACGGAGGCGGTCAGACCTTCGATGGAAAGCAGCGGATTTGCGCTCATGCTGTCCCTCTCTGTATATGGTGTACTCATAGGTGTGCTAAACCCTAGGAATCTTCTCGGAATAAAGTTACTATGGGTTCGGCGTTAGTCAAGGGAAAACCCGACTAATCCACTCGACTTTTCAAATTCTGGGACAAAATAACCTGTTGTGTTTGTCCCACTTACTTAAGATTTGGGACAAACAAACCTGGTTATGTTGTCCCAGATGCGATGGGAGGGTAGGTATGCTCATTTCTTCCAAGGGCCGCTATGCCCTCCGACTGATGATCTATATCGCGGCGCTTGGTGACGCCGAGGGC
Source organism: uncultured Collinsella sp. (assembly GCA_902388545.1). Taxonomy (GTDB): domain Bacteria; phylum Actinomycetota; class Coriobacteriia; order Coriobacteriales; family Coriobacteriaceae; genus Collinsella. The sequence continues at coordinate 4,930 of CABMPS010000052.1, read as the reverse complement.
AAGATTGCCCTTCGCGAGGTCGCCGACCGCGAGCATATCTCACAAAAGTATCTGGAGCAGCTGGTTCGTCCGCTTATGAAGGCGGGCCTGCTTAAGAGTGTGCGCGGCAAGGGCGGCGGCTACATGATGGCCAAGGACCCGGCCGAGGTGCGCGCCGGCGACATCCTGCGTGCCGTTGAGGGCAGCACGGCCCCGGTGGCGTGCGATGGCATCGATAACAGCTGTACCCGCAGTGACCTTTGCTCGACCGTCAAGTTCTGGCGCGGGCTGGACGACGTGATCGAAAAGTACGTCGATGGCGTGACGTTGGCCGACCTAGCTGCCGTCCCCGAGATCAACTTTGACATTAAGCTGTAGGACTGCAGATGGCATCTCTCGACAAGGTGTACAAGCAAATTGAAGTTTTTGCTCGGGAATGTGACGCCGATAAGGTTGTGCTGTTTGGTTCCCGCGCTCGAGGCGACAACTTGCCTAAGAGCGATATTGATATTGCCGTAGCGGGTTGCCGGGATTTCGGCCGTTTCTCATATTTGATCGAGGAGCGTCTTGATACTCTTTTGGATGTAGATGTCGTCAATCTCGACGAGTCCTTATCGCAGCAATTGCTCGATGAAATTGCCAGGGATGGTGTGATTCTGTATGAAAAAATATGAGAACTTTGCCAGCGCCTTGGCGAATCTTGAGGATGCGCCCAATCAGGATCTCAACAATGATTTTGTTCAGAGTGGATTGATTAATAAGTTCAATCTTCAATTTGAACTGACCTGGAAGCTCCTTAAGCGTCTGCTTGAGTATGAGGGCGCCACGCTCGCCGCGTCGGGGTCTCCTCGTGCCATCTTGAAGGAGGCCTACCGATTCTACGACTTTATTGATGAGGCGGCCTGGTTGGATATGCTCAGAGACCGCAATACGAACGTCCATATTTATGACAATAAGCTCGCTCAAGATTTGATTCAGCGCATCTTGAACGTCTATATCCCCGCTTTCTGTCAGTTGAGAGACGGGTTGATGGAGCGTTACGGCGAGCTTCTGCTGGCGCCCGACGACCAGTTTGTTTAATTCCTTAAAATTTTGCGGAGGGTTGCTGCCGTTTACCGAGGGGTTGTTGTGCAACAACGGGCGAGCTGCAATACTAAATCCATCTTTGCAAACCGCACTTTATCTACACTCATGCAGGGAGGACGTATGCAGCCCAAGCATTCTGCTATTGTCGCCGGTCTGACGCTGGCGCTTTCGTTTGGCGCCGTTGCCGCGCCCGCGACCGCTATGGCCGAGGAGCCCACGCCGGGCGTCGCCTCGGATGCCACCGATATCGATAAGGGCCTTTACACCCAGCAGTCCTTCTCGGGCGTGCTGAGGTCGGTCCAGGGCGTTTCGTTTGTCAACGTGACCGACGAGATGAAGTACTTCACCAAATATGAGAGCCACGGTAATTATAACCAGGGCTTTTCGTATGGCGATGGCTATAACGCGCTGGGCTATTACCAGTTTGACCGCCGGTGGTCGCTCATTCCGTTTATGAGGCAGGTCTACAACTACGATTCTGCTAAGTACAGCATGCTCAAGGACGCGATCGATCGCGGCGGTGAGATTTCTAACGCGAACAACCCCATGTATGCGAACGGACAGCTCACCGAGCTGGGCCGCATTGCGCAAGAGGCCTTCCTGGGTGCGTATAACACCGATCCGGCTGAGTTCTCTGCTCTGCAGGATGCATACGCGTACAACTCGTACTATGCGGTGACGGAGTCGTGGCTTAAGAACGCTTTGGGCATTGACATTTCCGGGCGCGCCGATTGCGTCAAGGGCATGGTGTGGAGCATCACCAACATGTGCGGCACCGGTGGCTGCCAGGACTTTTTCCGTTGGGCGAATCTTTCCAGCAGCATGACCGACCGCGAGTTTGTGACGGCGCTGTCTGATAGCGTGGTCAATAACGTTGCGAAGAAGTACTCGAGCCAGCCCCAGTACCACGAGGGCTGGAAGAACCGCTATCGCAACGAGCTCAAGGACTGCTTGGTCTATATCGCCGAGGACGAGGCTGCCGCGGCAACGCCTGTGGAGCCTGAACCCACGCCGGCGCCCGGCCCGAGCATGGCGCCGGCCGCCCCCGCTGCACCAACGCCTGATGCCGATGGCGATGCGGGCGATAGCGGCGATACGGATACGCCCTCGACCGGTACGGGCAGCGATGATGCCGGTAACGGTGGAGCAACTTCTGGTGGCGCTGCGGCCGGCGATACTTCTGGCTCCACCGATGCGGGAACTTCCAACGGCTCCGGTGGCTCCTCTGCCGATGATGGCTCCTCTAACGGTTCTGGCTCCGATGCTTCTGAGGGTGGTTCGAGCAAGGGTTCCGATGCGGGCAGTTCTTCCACCGAGAACAAGCCCTCCGTTGGTGAGCAGCTTGGATCCGTGCTGGGCTCTCTGACAGCCGGTATTACGAGCGGCTCGCCCTCTGATGAGAATGTTTCTGGCGAGGCTTCTAAATCCGAGACGGTCGGCGAGGCTTCGACTGATGATGGCGCTAAGCAGGCAAAAGCTGAGCATAAGGACGGTGACGCTAAGCGGGCCAAAGCTGATCCTAAGGAGGACGACGAGAAGAACGTCGTTACGACCTCGACGACTACCACCACGACCACGACGTCCAAGTCTTCGGGTGGCAACATGCCCAAGACGGGCGACCTCATCGTTATGGCAAGCCTTGCCAGCGCGAGCTTGGCCACACTGGGTGCCACGTCTATCGTGAGCGGCAAGCATAAGCTCGACCAGCAGAACAAGGCTACCGGCGAGGATGGCTCCGAAGAGTAGCCTTTTGAGTCGTTTTTATAAGAGTTTTGGATGGGGCTCGGTGCGTTTGCATCGGGCCCCATTTTTGTTGTGCAACGATTTATTGCGTTCCTTTGGGGTATCTGTTGCTACCGTTGCCCGAAACGTTTGCGCGGAGATAACGTTGATGCTATGGCTGCTCGGTACAATGGGCATCGTGTTGCGTTTAAGGGAGAAGCTACGGTGTCTGAACAGGCGATTTATGGTGCGGGCACCAACGTTGGTGTACAGTTGCTCAATCGTTTGGATGATGGGCGGCTACCGGTCGACGTGCATGATTTTGCAGAGGCCATAAACCGATGTGTTCTGGTCGACAAGACCATGTTTATTGCCGATGTGCTAGATTGCGACGCGTCCGTCGTGGTGTGCTGCCGGCCCAAGGGTTTTGGCAAGAGCATGAATCTGTCGATGCTCAGGGCTTTTCTGGAGCGTCCCGCGGTCGGTCCTGCGGTCGATCGTGCTGGTCGGAGTTTGTTTGCCGATGCTCAGATTTGGGATGCGGGCGGTGGGCGCTATCGGGATGAGTGCGCGTGCTATCCGGTGATATCGCTGGATTTTTCTGGCGCTGCGAGGCGTGGCGCCACTGTTACCGGTGTGGTGCGTGATGCGTTTATGGGCGAGTGCGCTCGGCTGTTGGCATATCTGGAAGCTCCTGATTTGCCTCGAGGCAAGCTGCGCCACATCGAGCGCGTTGCGCGTGGCGTGGCAAGCGAGGACGAGATTGGCTTGGTGCTCGGTGTGCTTATTGAGTTGCTGGAGATGGCCTGCGATGAACAGGTTGTATTGCTTGTTGACGGGTACGACGTGGCGTGGTTGGGCTATGTGGGCGCGACGGACAATCGCGGCGCCGGTTTGACGGAGCGACTCGGTCGCGTGCTGTTCGATGCCATTGCCGCTGCGGGCGATTCGTTGCGACTGGCGTGCATGATGGGGGAGTGTCCCGGCCCTGCCGAGGCAGCGCTATCTGCGCGCAGTTGCTCGTATCGCCTGGCGACGCCGCTCTCGACATGGTGTGACCGGTGGTTTGGCTTTTCAGATGCCGAGGTTCGGGCTCTGTTGAGCCATGCTGGATGCGAGGAATGCTTGGATGATGCGCGTGAATGGCTCGAGGGATACCGGTTTGGCGGGGCATATTGCTCGAGTCCGGCGCGTGTGATCGGCTTTCTGGACCGTGGCTGCACGCCGCCCATGCGTGCCGACCTGTATGGGTATGCCGATTGCCTGAGTGAGGTAGTTGCCGGGTGGAATCTCGACCGCCTTTCGGCCTTGTTCGATTTGCTCGAAGCCCATGGATGCGTTGAGGTTCCGCTTCGTTTGGACGCCGCGGGGCCAGATGCCTTGCCTGACGACGACCCGTGGACGGCACTGTACCTGTCCGGTTTTCTGACGACGGATATGACCGAGGAGCCGGTAAACGGTGATCTGCGCCGCGCTCTGCGGCTGCCCAATAACGAGCTTCGCTATGTGCTGCGCTTGGTAATAATTGAGTGGTTTGAGTGCGCTGCCGAGGACGTTCGAGACATCGACGCGTTTCGCGACGGGCTGTGCCGTGGGGACGAGGATGCGGTGAGGCGGGCGCTGGGCCGTGTACTTGGAGATGCGGGAATCGGTGCGACTGACCCAGATGCGCCGTTGCCATATCACCTGCTCTTGCAGGGGCTCTGTTTTGGCTTGCCGGGCTATGCCAATCCTGCCTCGAGACGAACGTGCGGCGCGGATCGCTGGGATATCCAGGTATTCCCTACGGGTAATGTGTTCGATGTGGCCGACACGATCGGCATGCTCGACGAGCGCCCGCTGATAACGATCAACATGATTTACGACCCCGGTGTGGACGCGCTGGGCCTGGAGCTGCTGGCGGTGCACGCACTGCTCGAGATCGAGCGCAACGGCATCGACGAGATTCGAGTGCCACGACCCGGCGTTGGCCGCATGCGCTGGGGATTCGGGTTTGACGGGCAGCGTGTGGCCGCAGTGTGCCAACGGCTGTAGGGGGCGATGAGGTTCCTGCTACTTGTTAACCGCTGCCAGACGAATGAACCGTGCCCGTGCCGTCCTTCCACGACGTCGCCGGGCTCGACGAGCAGCCGCTCGCCGAGCC
>CABMPS010000051.1 GCA_902388545.1 uncultured Collinsella sp. | reverse complement strand
TAGGCGTCGCGGCCCTGTCTGCGTTTCCCCAGATAAAACCTGCCAAAATAAACCTGTCCCTTTTTGGTAGGTTACTGGTTCATGTTGCCGTGGATGTAGGGGGTGACCTCGGGGGAGATATGGCCGCAGCCTAGGTTGCGCAGGGCAGATTCGATGGCGGCGGGAAGCGGGGCCTTGCCCTCGTCGTTGACCGCGGTGCTGCCGAGGGCGGCGATCTTGGCGGCGTCTGCCGGCGCGGCCTCGATATGCATGCAGCCGCCGACGAGGCGTGCGCGGACCTGGTCCAGGCCAAGGTCGTGCAGGTAGTCCTCACAGGTGCGGATTACATCGACCTTCTCGCGCGTGAGCTCCTCGCCCGTGGGGACTCGCGTGGCCAGGCAGGCTCCTGCCGGCAGGTTCCAGACGGGGTATCCCCAGGCGCGTAGCAGCTCGCGCTCCTCGTCCTTGGTAAAGCCGACCTCCATAAGCGGCGAGCGCACGCCGAGCTCCTGGGCGGCGCGCATGCCGGGGCGGTAGTCGCCGCGGTCGCTTGCGTTGCTGCCGTCGATGACGGTGGGAAAACCCAGCGACCTGGCGTGGTTGACGATGGCGGTAAAGCCGGCGCGCTTGCAGTGGTAACAGCGGTCGGCGTCGTTGCAGGCTACCTGGGGGAGCTGCAGCTGATCGACCGAGAGGTTGAGCACGGGGAGCTTGAAATGCGGCCCCTCATCGGCCTGCCCGTCAACCGCCCGCTCAAACGAAGCCTGCTCGGGCGTGCCGATGAGCGGCGTGGTGAGGTGAACGAGAAGCGTGCTGGCGGGCATGATGCGGGCGCAGACTGCGGCCAAAAAGCTGCTGTCGACGCCACCGGAAAAGCCGATGGCGACGCGTCCGTATGCCAAAAGCAGCTGCTCGAGCGCTGTGAGTTTGTCCTGAAGCCCCTCTGCAGGTGCGGTGGTGTCTGAAAGCATGAATCGATCCTTGCCGTTGAGTACTCGGTCGAAAACTATAATCCTACCGAGCCGCTTGTCATAAGACTTCTATCTATGTAACGAAAGTGCAATATGCTATATACGTTATATACAAGTTTACAGGTGCGGTAAAGTTGCGGGAGTACAGCAGCGCGAAGAGATGGGGGACCGATATGATCAAGGCCGTTATTTTTGACATGGACGGAACGCTGGTCGACACCGAGCGTTTGGGTATCAAGGCGTGGAAGGCGGGCGCGGCCGAGCTGGGATTCGCGATTGATGATGCGCTGATCCATCAGTTTATCGGTCGTACGCTGCCCGATGTCATGGGCATCCTTGAGGAGCATTACGACAGCAGCGAAACCGCTGAGGCAATCTATCGTCGCCATAAGGAGATTCGCGACGAGATGGTCAAGACCGATCTGGAGCTTAAGGCCGGCGCCGCCGAGTGCCTGGACGAGCTGCTGGCTGCGGGCTATCACGTGGGCCTCGCGACGTCGTCGCGCCACGTTACCGCCGAGCGCAACCTTAAGACGGTCGGCCTCTTTGACAAGTTTGAGACGGTGACCTGCGGCGAGGACGTCGTGCACGGCAAGCCCGACCCCGAGATGTACCTGCTCGCCTGCGAGCGCGCGGGCTTTGCCCCCGAGGAGTGCGCCGTGGTCGAGGATTCCCGCAACGGCTGCGTCTCGGGCATCACGGCCGGCTGCCACGTCTTTGCCGTCCCCGATATCGTGCCGCTGCCGCAGGACGTGGTGGACGGCTGCGAGGCTGTGCTCGATACGCTGTTCGATCTGCCGGCGGCGGTTAAGGCCGTGCGCTAGCGTTTGCACGCGAGTCGCCATGCCCCGCGCCCGATTTCGCAGGACGGTGACGGTAACGGCGCCTGCGCGGAGGCACTGTTCTAAAAAATGGAATTGAATCCATTTTTGCAAAAAAGCTAATGAAAAATGGATTACATTCCATAAAAATCCGTAGCCGCAGGTTCGGCTAAACGGGGAAGGCTCGTGGGGTCAGCAAAAACGCAGCAGCGGGGCTGTTTCCGTTGCGGCGTTTTTTTGTTACAGGTAGGCGCCCAGGTTGATGTCGGTTATAGGGGCCGCGGATGGGCCCGTCGGTTGCCGCTCGGCCTTTTGGGTGCTCACACGCTCGAGCAAGAAGGGGCGCACGAGCTCCTGACGGTTAATGTCCTCGGTGGCCGTGACCGTGGTGACGGTGCGCGCGGCGGAGCCGATGCGGACTCGTTTGGTCTTGGCGGCAGGTTTATCCTCGATTTGTTCCATGAGCAGCTGCACGCCCTTGCGGCCGATCTCGTAGCCCGGTGGTGCTACCGTGGTGAGGGGGACCGATCCGCTCCAGGCAAGCGGGTTGCCATCGCAGCCGGCCACGCGGACCTGCTCGGGGACGGAGATGCCTTTGTCTATCAGCGCCGAGATAACGCCCGACGCCAGTACGTCGGTCAGGCCGACCACGAAGTCGGGGCGCTCGTCCGCGACCCGCTCAGCGATTTGGGCACCGATGCCGTAGCCGTCGGCAGCGGTATTCCATTCGCCGGCGTCGATGACTTCGATCTTGATATCGGGATGCAGGGCGAGGGCCTTGTGGATGCCAAGTACGCGCAAGGTGAGCTGCATAAATGCCGCTCTGCCCACAACGGTGATATGGCGTGCGCCACGGGCAACGGCGAGCTCGGCGATAATGCGGCCTTGTGCCTCGTTGTCGGCAGCCACGTAATAACCGGGCTCGGAGCAGTGGATGTCCAGATGGACGATCGGCACGGGCATCTTGGCCATGGCGGGGTGCCAGTCGGGGGACGCCATGGGCTGAACCATGACGCCGGACATCTGCGTGCCCATAAAATAGCGCAGGTAATGATCCTCGAGAATGTCGTCGTTATCGGCATTGGCGATGAGCAAGTCATAGCCGTGCTTGCGTGCCTCGTTGTGGGCACCGCTGGCGATTTGGAGCGAAAAGCCGTGGTCGAGACGGGGGAGCACCAGGCCAAAGGACTTGGTGGCACCGCCCGCGAGCTGACGAGCGCTTTGGTTGGGCAGGTAGCCCAGTCGATTGATGGTTTCGTTAATGAGCTTGAGGGTCTCGGGACGCAACTTTTCGGGATGGTTGAGCGCGTTGGAAACCGTGCCCAACGAAACCCCGGCTTCGCGCGCGACGTCGCTGATTTTAACCTTTGCCATAGCGGCCCCTTTGATGCGTTTCAAGTACAAGCCAGATTGTAGCATCGCCCGCCCCCGGGGTGGCAAAACCTGCCAATTAGGGACAGGTTTATTTTGGCAGGTTTTATCTGGGGAAACGATGCTGCCAGACCAAGCCACCACAAAGGTGCCTGTTCCCATTGTGGTGGTTTGGACCGGCTGGACGTGTGTGCATCGGGTGGTATCTAAGTTGAGATACCACTTCTGGTATATCAGCTTGCGCTTGCGTGAGTACAATACTCGAACGTTATACGTCTCAGCGCCCCCTGTGCGTGGACGTCTTGCAGTCACGCGAACGAAGGGATTTATCCTATGTGCGGAATCGTCGGCTACACCGGCTCTGATATTGCAAAGAACATCCTGGTCACGGGCCTCAAGCGTATGGAGTATCGCGGCTATGACTCCTCAGGCGTCGCGCTCGAGGTGGGCGAGGGCGCCGCGGCGCACCTCGACGTCATCCGCCGCGTGGGCAAGGTCGCGGGCCTGGAGAGCGAGCTTTCCAACATCGACAGTGACGCTACCTGCGGTATCGGCCACACCCGTTGGGCCACCCACGGCAAGCCCTCCGTCGTTAACGCCCATCCCCACACCAGCTGCGACGGTCGTATCGCCATCGTCCACAACGGCATCATCGAGAACTTCGCCGAGCTGCGCGAAGAGCTGGAGGGCCGCGGCCACCACTTTAAGAGCGAGACCGATACCGAGGTCTTCGCGCATCTGATCGAAGAGGCTTATGCCGAGACGCACGACCTGATGGCCTCCGTGCGCGAGGCTTGCACCCACGTGGTCGGTGCCTATGGTCTGGCCGCCGTGTGCGCTGACGAGCCCGGCGTGATCGCCGTGGCGCGCAAGGACTCCCCGATTGTGGTCGGCGTGGGCGAGACCGGCTCCTACGTTGCCTCCGACGTGATCGCGCTTATCGATGCCACTCGCGATGTCGTGGTGCTCGAGGACGGTCAGTTTGCCAAGCTCACGCCCGCGGGCGTCGAGTACACCGACGAGGCCGGCAACGTCATCGAGCCCAAGGTCACCCACATCGACTGGGACCTGGACATGGCAGAAAAGGGCGGTTATCCCGACTTTATGCTCAAGGAAATCCACGAGCAGCCGCGCGTCGTGCGCGATACGCTGGTGGGCCGTATGACCCCCGCCGGCGAGCTCGATATCGACGAGCTGGGCCTGTCCCTCGAGGAACTCAACGATATCGACCGCGTCTACGTGATCGCTTGCGGCACCAGCTATCACGCTGGCCTCATCGCCAAGAACCTTATTGAGGGCTGGGCTCGCATCCCCACCGAGGTTGAGGCGGCCAGCGAGTTCCGCTATCGCAATCCCATCATCACGCCGACGACGCTTGTCGTGGCTGTGTCCCAGTCGGGCGAGACGGCCGACACCCTTGCCGCCATTCGCGACGCGCGCATCAAGGGCGCCAAGGTCTTCGGCATCACCAACGTGGTGGGCAGCCCGGTGGCGCGTGAGAGCGACGGCGTCATCTACACCAAGGCCAACAAGGAGATCGCGGTCGCCTCGACCAAGAGCTTTATCGGCCAGGTCGTGAGCCTGACGCTGCTGGCTTTGCTGTTGGCGCAGGTTAAGTACCGTCTGACCACCAAACAGGCGCGCATGCTGTTCCGCGAGCTTTCCGATACGGCCGAGCAGATTCAGTGGATTTCGGATACCCAGACCGAGGCCGTGCATGAGGCCGCCCTGCTGTGCAAGGACGCGCAGTCGGCGCTGTTCGTGGGTCGTGGCATGGGTGCTGCTATTTCCTACGAGGGCGCGCTCAAGCTCAAAGAGGTCAGCTACCTGCACGCCGAGGCCTACGCCGCCGGCGAGATGAAGCACGGCCCCATTGCCCTGATTGACCCGGGTTTCCCTGTCATCGCTGTGGCCACCAAGAGTGCCACCTACGACAAGACCGTGTCGAACCTTATGGAGTGCAAGGCGCGCGGCGCCAAGGTTATTGTCGTTGCCACCGAGGGTGACGAGGAAATCAACAAGATTGCCGACTGCATCATTCGTGTGCCGGCCGTCCGCGACGTGTTTAGCCCCATCACGGCGAGCGTCCCACTGCAGTTGCTTGCCCGCGAGGTGGCCATCCTGCGCGGCTGCGACGTCGATCAGCCCCGTAACCTGGCAAAGAGTGTCACAGTCGAGTAGTTGGTTCCGCCGTTATAACGACCAAGGCCCGGCTCCGCGTCATCAGACAGAGCCGGGCCTTTTTGTACGGAGAAACCACCACAAAGGTGTCTGTCCCCTTTGTGGTGGTTTTGGCAGGTTAGCGGAGCTTGCTGGTCTCGAAGTACTTGGGATATTGGTCCAGGACCTCGGTCTGGTTGCGGAACATCATATGCAGGTGCTTGCTGACCAAAAAGCTCGCTTCGATGGGGTCGCGACCGGCGATAGCGCGGCGAATCTGCTTGTGCTCGTTCACGATGTCCTGATTGTCGAGAACCTGCGTGGCGGCGCGCAGCCAGCGGAAGCGCTCCAGGTCGGCATTGGTCTCCTCGAGCCACGACCACACGGTGCTGCGGCATGCGATGCTAAAAATCATGTGATGCATGAGGTTGTCGCTCAAAAAGAAACCGATGCGATCCTCTTCGGCCATGGCCTTTTCCTGCAGCGCGATGGCGCGGTCGAGCTGCTCGATGCCTGCCGAGGTGGCACGGGCGCAGCACTCCACAATTACCTGCTTTTCCAGGTGCTCGCGAATGTAGCAGGCACTCTCGGCAAGGGTGAGGTTGATGGGCGAGACATAGGTGCCACTTTGGGGCACGGTACGCACCAGGCCTTCCTGCGCCAAACGAACCAAAGCCTCGCGCACGGGGGTGCGCCCCATATCTAGGTCGTCGCAAAGCTGCTTGACGCCTAGCTTTTCGCCCGGCTTGTAGTCAAGGTAGACGATTTTGCGTCGAATGGTGTGGTAGGACTGGTCCTGTAGGCTCGTTTCCTGCTCGCCGACGTGCATCGATTCTTCCATAGTGCCTCGCAACCGTTCTATCACACTGATATGTCAGCTGTTAATTATGCCGCGAATCGGCTCTCCGCGGTGGGTAATTCGACTGTTGCCCAAGAACTATTGCGGCATCTTAGTCTGTGTTTACGCATGGCTGTGCTCAATGTTGCCGTATCATAAGCCGTCGCAAACGTGAAATAGAAAGAAGGAATCCCATATGCAACTGGCGAATATCGTACGCGAGCGCTGGAAGGGCGTATTGTTCTGCCTGATCGTCGCCATCCCCGCGACGTTGCTCGGCAAACAGGTTGAGGTGGTCGGCGGGCCGGTGTTTGCCATCCTCTTTGGCATGGTCCTGGCGCTCGTCTTTCCCAAGAATCGTCGCGAACAGCTCGCCGCTGGTGTCACCTATACGTCTAAAAAAGTCTTGCAGTACGCGGTAATCCTGCTTGGCTTTGGCATGAACCTCTCGCAGATTCTGTCCAAAGGCGCTCAGTCGCTGCCGATTATCGTGGCGACAATCTCGACTTCGCTTGTCATCGCCTTCGTGCTCTGCCGCGTTATGAACGTGCCGGGCAAGATCGCGACGCTTGTGGGTGTTGGTTCGTCGATTTGCGGCGGTTCCGCCATCGCCGCGACCGCGCCCGTCATCGATGCCGACGATCGCGAGATTGCCCAGGCTATTTCGGTCATCTTCCTGTTTAACGTTATCGCGGCGCTCGTGTTTCCGACGCTCGGCGGCATGCTCGGGCTGACCAACGAGGGCTTTGGCCTGTTTGCCGGCACCGCCATCAACGACACCTCGTCGGTAACGGCTGCGGCGAGTGCCTGGGACAGTATGCATCCCGGCGCCAATGTGCTCGAAAGCGCCACAGTGGTCAAGCTCACCAGGACGCTGGCCATTATTCCCATTACGTTGGCTCTCGCATGCTGGCAGATGCATCTGGCGCGCAAGGCCGGCGGCGACGCCAAAAGCACGTTCTCGCTTAAACGCGCGTTTCCCATGTTCGTGCTGTTCTTTGTGCTGGCGAGCGTAATCACCACGGTGCTTCAGCTTCCTGCATCCGTTACGGCACCCATCAAGGAGCTGTCGAAGTTCTTTATCGTGATGGCTATGGCGGCTATTGGCTTTAATACCGATATCGTCGAGCTGGTCAAAAAGGGCGGCAAGCCCATCGCATTGGGCTTTTGCTGCTGGATTGGCATTGCGTGCATGAGTTTGGGAATGCAGCACGTGCTGGGAATCTGGTAGAGAAGCAGCTTATTTGCGTGCTGCGTGCTGGCGAGCGCATGCCTGCGGTGGAGCGATAGGAGCTCTTGCGGGTATGGCTTGTCCGCAGGTTAATAGGTCCCGAAGAGCTCTTATCGCCCCGCCAAGGATGGCGATGCGGGGCAATTCATATATTCGCAAGAAGGCGCCGCAGGCCCTATAGTGTTTGGTGAACATTATCGTTCAATTTTGAAACACTTGAGATGCCAAGCCACAGATAAGGGTCGTGGCTGGAGACGGGGCGAACCATGGACAGCGATGTCAAGCTGCAGATTCTGATCGAGGCATTGTCCGCAGCCGGAGCATCGGCGCTGGCAATCGACGAGCGCGGTGGCGTTGTAATCTCGACCATGAGCGACGCTTCGCTCGAGCAGGATGTCGCCGCTTTTGTTTCCGAGCGTCTCGCTCGCGTGGGCGATGGAGCGCGCCTGGTAATGGGCCGCGAGGGCATGCGGTTGAGCTTGACGGTGCGCCCGACGGCCCAGGAGCACGGGGCGCTTTGGGTGGTCGTGGTCCGCGAGGTACGCGCCGCCGTGGCGCATGCGGGCATCGAGTGGCTCAATGCCGACGAGGTCGAGGCTCGTTACGAGTCGAGCACGTACGGCATCGTCGAAGACGCGGCGGCGGTCGCTGCCCCCGTACGGGAGAGCTACGCGCGCGGGGTACCCCTTATGCTCGAGGGCGAGCTGGGTGCGGGGCAGGATCAGATTGCAAAACGTTTGTACCTGGATGGACCCTATGCCGATCAGCCCTTTGTGTCCGTTGCGCTCGATGAACTTACGGATCGCGGTTGGCGCCATCTGCTCAAAAGTTCCGAATCGCCGCTATTCCAAACGGGGCTGACACTTTGCATAGGCGGCTGGCATGCTGTTGGCCCCCAACGCCTGCGCGAGCTCGTGTCCGCAATGATCGACACGGCGCTCGCAACTCGTTGCCATGTGGTGTTGACGGCAAACGATATGCCGGGCGGCGGCGAAAGCGATCAGGCTGCTTTTGTAACCGAGCGTCTGGCCTGTGCGGTGAGTGTGGCGCCGGCGATTGCCGAGCAGGGCGGCGCGTCGGAAAAGGTTGCACGCTATCTGGAGTATCTGGCAGATATGTTTGAGACGGCAACACCTGCCTTGTCGTTCGCGGCGGCAAAGACACTCGATGCCTATCGATGGCCCCGTAACTATCTACAGCTGCGCGAGGTTTCGGAACGACTTTATATATTAGTGGGGACGGGCACGGCCGAGCGGGCGGTGGCAGAAGAGGTGCTTGCACAGGAGGACGTTATCAAGACCGCGACCTTTGGTGCCCCGACACTCGAAAGCGATTTGTATATCTTGCGGCCTCTGGTCGATACCGAGCGCGATATCGCGCGGTTGGTCGTAGGTCACCTTCACGGCAACAGGACCCGTGCTGCCGAAGTGCTAGGCGTAAGCCGTACGACCCTGTGGCGCCTGCTGAAGGACGACGACCGTTAAGCGAGGTGCCCGTGACCGCGTGCGGTACGTGTGCTACAGTCCAAAGCAGCATTGTTTCGATTCTGTTACGGCGTGCGGGGGCGTATGGCGGAGACTTCAAAAACAAATCGGGCTCGAAAGCCCGCGGCGCCGGCCAACCGTCGCACGACTTCGCGGACGTGGGGCAAAAGCGCCTCAGGCTTCGACGGCTCGTTCAAACGCACTAAATATGGTTATCCTTCGGCAAGCGCTCGCTTGGCCATGCAGGCCGAATCCTCGTTGTGGGGACGAAGACGCGTGGTGGGCTCAAAGCTCAAGCACGATGGAACGCTTGGCTACATTAGCCGCGGGGCGGCTCGCCGCAGTGGGCTCAATCCTGCTGGCTGGCATCGCTATGTGCCGATCGTGGTCGTTGCCGCGATAATCGTCATCGCGCTCGCGGCGCTTGGTTACGCCGGCGGCGGGGCCAATCTGGACGCAATGTTTAAGTCGCCCGAGCTCGCGCATGCAGGCACAGAAGTTGTCGAGGGCGTTCAGACCCAGACGGGCGTCGCGCCCCAGCGCGGTATCGTTGCGGCGGCCTCCACCATCGCCGATGCGCAAAAGGACGAGGACGAACAAGACGACGGCGACGAAACGACTCACACGAACGAAACGACGACAACTCCATCGGCAAGATAGGTTTCGAGCGGGACAGCAGATTAGGGACGGGGCCTTTTAGCTACCCAAGCGTCGAATGCCAACAGCAACTCATTCGATGTCAGTCACCAACAGCGAGCGGCCCGCGCAGCGTCAGCGGGTCCGCCGTTCGTTAGAACGGCGGAACTAATTACCTAACGTACACCACGTTGTCGCGGCGCGGCTTTGCCTCGGGAAGCGCGCCCTCGGCATAGCCCAGAATGCAGTGACCGACGCCGCGTAGGCTACCGTCGGCGGGTAGGCCCCAGCTCGCCAGCAGTTCCAAGCCTTCGGGCGAGTCGAAGACCTCGTGCGCGCGGTGGATCCAGCACGAATCGACACCCAGCGCATAAGCCGCGTTGAGCAGGTTGCCCATGGCAAGCGAGCCGTCTTCCAGATGTGTGGGCACGCTGCGGTCGACGAGCACTACCACAACGGTCTTGGCCCCGTAGAAGGGATCGCCATCGCCGCCCATAATCTGGGCGTTGAGCTGCGAGAGGCGCTCGACGGTCGCAGGGTCGGTGACGGCGACAAAGGTCACCGGCTGGCGTCCCATGCCGCTGGGCGCGTACTGGCCTGCCTCGATAATGCGTGCTAGCTTTTCGGCTTCGACGGGGCGATCGCTATAGTTACGGCAGCTGCGGCGGTGGATGAGCGCTTCGATGGTCTCCATGGGTTCTCCTAGCGATGACGTTGCAGATGCTCCGTTCTTACCCGTCGTGCCGTAGCCGTAATCGCGCAGAGGGCCCCAAACAGCAATAGCCACCAATCGGAAAAGTTGGCTTGCATAAAACTGGGCCAGAATGTGATAAACCAGTGGGATGGTTAAACGTTTTATCCCGTCTACCCTGCGGTTTTTTACCACTTGCCTAAATGATGCCCGCATAACCCCTGATAAAGGTTTTACTAAAGGAGCACCAACGTTTATCAACGCGCCGTGGTGGCGCCGGGCCAGGAGGTAACTATCATGTTCCAGGCTGGAGATGTCGTCGAGACCGATTTCGAAGGATTTCTGAAGCTGCTGCGTTCCAAGACGCGCGCTTTCGTGTCGATCAATGATCACGAGTACTACATCACGCACACCGATGGCTATTGGCGTGTTCAGGATTGCGAGGCCCTCAACGATAAGGGCCACTTTACTGACTGCTCCGAGCTGGTCAATACGGTCTGCGAGGTCGTCGAGCTGCCTTGGATCTGCGGTAAGAGCCTGCACGACAGCTTCTCGGGCGCTACGGTCTACGAGGCCGTCGCCGCCTAGCAGCAAATAATCGATTTCCTCTCATGACCGCCGGCGCTGCCCCCGCGCCGGCGGTCTTTTTTGTCGATATGTTCTATAGCCTGTGCGCTGCGAACGAAGCCCTTGACGATAGTCAAAACTCGGACTAATCTGAAACTTCAATTAGTCAAAATTCGGACTATCGAATGGTGGGAGAGATGGATTGCGCGGTTACGTCGGTCGATTTTGACCGGATGCTCAACGGGCTCGACCGTATTTATTCAGAG
>CABMPS010000050.1 GCA_902388545.1 uncultured Collinsella sp. | reverse complement strand
CCTATGTGCGGCGTAGGCCGCTTATTAGCCCGTCCAAGAATTGGGGCGCAGTTCATATGAACTCGGGGCTCTTTGTGCCGCACATCTATGAGAGGAAAAATTCGATGCGTACGGGCGCTACCCCATGAAGCCGCCCTGGGATGGCGGCAACCTCGCCGTTACCCGTCTGATGGGTGTGCTCAAGGCATCCGTTCCCCTCTTTATCGACGTAACGGGCAAAAAAGTTCGTCGAGGAGACCATCCGCACGCACCACGGTGTGGCCGACGCCATTGAGACGCGCAACCCCACCGCCGCTCACGATGCGATGTATCTGCACCTGGTCTACAACCGCAATATGATTGCGGAAGGCACACAAACAAAAGGCATTTAAGGCTCGACAATAATCTTTCTTTGATAAAACGCAGGCAGCGAGCGCTTGCGTTTTATCAAATGGTGCAATGGGGTCAGGTTTACATGCATCAACTTAGCGCAAAGTAACCTGGCCCCCATGCGCCAAGGGGTTGACTAGAGTTCGCAGGCGATCTTGTAGCCATCGCCGATAGCGTCGCGGATGTTGCCGCACTTCTGGGCATCGCCCAGCACGTGGGTGACAACGCCGGCAGCGGCAAGGTCATCGGCCAGCTTGGTGTTGGGACGGTAACCCATGGCAAGCACCAGCGTATCGGCGTCGGCGATGGTATGGACTTCGCCGTCCTTTTCGTAACTGATGGTGTCCTCGGTAATCTCGGTCACCTTGGCCTCGGTCAGCACGTGAACGCCCTTGGAAAGCATACGCGTGATGAGCACCGCGCGACCGGCACCGCCCTCGTTGGCGGCAAGCGTCTTGGTCATCTCGATGACGGTGACATCGCGGTTGGCCGGCGACAGGTCGTTGACCAGCGGGGCCAGGTAGTCGGCCGTCTCGCAACCGACGGTTCCGCCGCCGACGATGACAATCTTCTTGCCCGGGAAAGCCTTGCCGCCCAGCAGGTCATCGGCCGTCATAACTTGCTTAAAGCCCTGCATAAAGGCTGGAGCAATGGGCTCGGCGCCATAAGCCAGGACAACCTCGTAGCCCGCGTAGTCGCGCTGAATGTCCTCGGCCGAAAGCTCGGTACCAAAGACGCACGCGACGCCGGCCTCGGCCAGGCGACGATACTGATACTTGATCACGCGGGTGAGCTCCTGCTTTGCCGGCGGAACGGCCGCGATGCGCATCTCGCCGCCCGGCTCGTTCTGCTTATCCACGAGCACCACGTTGTGGCCGCGCTTGGCGGCAATATAGGCCGCCTCCATGCCCGCGGGACCGGCACCCACAACGAGCACGTTCTTGGCCTCGGCGGCAGGCTCGTAACCGGCCTCGTCGCGCTCCACGTCCGGGTTGACGGTGCAGGAGATGCGCTTGCCAAACATGATGCCGTTCAGGCAGCGCAGGCAACCGATGCAGGGGCGGATGTCGTCGGCGTTGCCGGCAGCGGCCTTGTTGCAGAACTCGGCATCGCACAGATTGGCACGGCCCATCATGCAGATGTCGGCAGCGCCGTCCTCGATCAGCTCCTCGGCGATCCAGGCCTCGTTGATGCGGCCGACGGTGGCGACGGGAATGTTGACGTGCTTCTTAATCTCGCGCGAGCAGGCGGCGTGCGAGGCCTGCTGGGTGCCGGCGGCGGGAATCGCAGAGCCACGCTTGATAGTGGTGCCGCCCGACACGTGAATCATGTCGACGCCGGCCTTCTCCAGGCGACGCGAGACGTAGATCATGTCGTTGAGGGTCAGGCCGCCATCGGTGTACTCATCGCCCGAGATGCGGACGTCGATGATAAAGTCCTTGCCGCAGCGCTCGCGAATCTCGGCGATGACCTCGAGCAGGAAGCGCATGCGGGCGTCGAGTGAGCCGCCGTACTCGTCGGTGCGCTTGTTGTAGAGCGGAGTCAAAAAGCCGCCGAGCATACCGTGGGCGTGCGCCGCATGAACCTCGACGCCATCGACGCCGGCCTTCTGCATACGCACGGCAGCGTCGCCAAACTGATGCGTGAGCTCGTGGATCTCATCTACCGTAATGGGGCGCGGCGCCTCGCGAGCATAGGACGGGCCCACAAAGGACGGAGCGATCAGGCGCGGGGTGCCCGGAATGTTAAAGGCCATGTAGGCGGGGTGGAAGAGCTGCGGCATGATCTTGCAGCCGTACTCGTGGACGGCGGCGGCGAGCTTTTCCCAGCCAGGGATAAACGTGTCGTCGTAGCAGCACATGTCACCCGGCAGATAGGTATAGGTAGGCTCGACCGTCACGACCTCGGTGATGATCAGACCCACGCCGCCCTTGGCACGGGCGCGGTAATGGTCGACCAAATCGTCGGTCACATAGCCGTGATCGGCCAGGTTGGTAGACACCGGCGGCATAAAGACGCGGTTCTTGACCTCGGTCGTACCGACCTTGATCGGGCTAAAGAGCATCGGGTAGGCGGAGGACTCCATACAGGGTTCCTTTCATTTGAGCCGCTCGGCGGCAGTTGCTAACGTACCTATCGTATCAGCAACCGCGCTGTACCCGACCGTACACGCTCCCCCGGCTTTTACTCAACCCACAAAAAGTTGCGGTGGAATACGGAGTAGATAAGGCCTTTGACAGCCAAAACGGTCCGTATTTCACCGCAACTGATGGGCGGGGTGGAATTGAGGGCTCAGATAGTCAGTCATGCCCTCATCCGCCACTCCCTCACCTACAGCGCGCCGTCCAGCATAAGGTTCACCTTGAGCACGTTGACCGTGGGCTCGCCGAACACGCCGAGGAAACGGCCCTTGGTGCACTGGGCGATGATGTCGCGCACCTCGCCTTCGCTCTTGCCCGTGGCCTTCGCCAGGCGCGGTACCTGGTACTCGGCGGCATCGGGGGAGATCTCGGGGTCGAGCCCTGAGCCAGAACACGTCACCAGGTCGACGGGCACGGCATCCATGCCGGCGTCGGGGTTGGAGGCGCGAATCTTCTCGACGCGCGCGTCCACAAGCTGCCGGTACTCCTCACTCGCCGGGGACAGGTTGGACGGGGCACCATACGCCACGAGCTCGCCGTCTTCGCCTTCGACAATTGACACGTTCTGGATGCGGCCCCACATGTGGTCCTCGTCCTCGAAGTTCTGGCCGATGAGCTCGGAGCCCACAACCTTGCCGTCGACCGTAATGAGCGAACCGTTCGCCTGATACGGGAACGCAACCTGGGCGATGCCGGTCACGACGAGCGTATAGCCCAGGCCGCAGACAACGGTAAACAGCGCGAACACGCCAAGTGCGCGCGATGCAACACCTTTGAACATACAAACCTCCACTTACATAATGCCGCAGAACGCGAGCAGCATGTCGATGAGCTTGATGAATACGAACGGGGCAACAATGCCGCCCAGACCCCACACGAGTAGGTTGTGGGTCAGCAGCTGTCCAGACGGGACCTCGCGGTACTTAACGCCCTTCAGCGCGGCCGGGATCAGCGCGACGATAACGAGCGCGTTATAGATGATGGCCGAAAGAACCGCGGACAGTGGGCTTGCCAGACCGAGGATGTTGAGCGCGCCAAGGCCCGGGTAGATCGGCGAGAACAGGGCCGGGATGATAGCGAAGTACTTCGCCATGTCGTTAGCCACCGAGAAGGTCGTGAGCGAACCGCGGGTCATGAGCAGCTGCTTGCCAATACGCACGACCTCGATGAGCTTGGTGGGGCTGGAGTCGAGGTCGACCATGTTGCCGGCCTCCTTGGCAGCCTGGGTTCCGGTGTTCATGGCCACGGCGACGTCCGCCTGGGCGAGCGCCGGCGCGTCGTTGGTGCCGTCGCCGGTCATGGCGACCAGGTGACCCTCACGCTGGAACTCGCGGATCTTCTCGAGTTTGCCCTCGGGGGTGGCCTCGGCCAGGAAGTCGTCAACGCCGGCCTCGGCGGCGATTGCCGCGGCGGTGAGCGGATTGTCGCCCGTCACCATGATGGTCTTGATGCCCATCTTGCGCAGGTCGGCGAACTTCTCCTTAACGCCGGACTTGATGATGTCCTTGAGGTACACAACGCCCAGCACGCGGCAGTTCTTGGTCACGACCAGCGGGGTGCCGCCGGCCTTGGCGATGCGTTCGACGGCCTCGTCGCACTCCTGGGAGAACACGCCGCCGGCTGCCTCCACATAGGTGCGCACGGAATCGGCAGCGCCCTTGCGGATCTCATTGCCCTCGTAGTTCACACCGGACATGCGAGTCGCCGCGGTGAAGGGGATGAACTCCATGCCCTTATCCTCGAGTGTGCGGCCGCGCAGCCCAAACTGCTCCTTGGCGAGCACGACGATGGAACGACCCTCGGGGGTCTCGTCGGCCAGCGAGGAAAGCTGAGCGGCATCGGCCAGCTCCGCGGGATCGACGCCGTCGACCGGGATGAACTCGGCGGCTTGGCGGTTACCCAGGGTGATGGTGCCGGTCTTGTCGAGCATGAGGATGTCGACGTCGCCGGCGGCCTCGATGGCGCGGCCGGACATGGCCAGCACGTTGGCCTCGTTCAGACGGCTCATGCCGGCGATGCCGATGGCGGACAGAAGGGCGCCGATGGTAGTGGGAGCCAAGCACACGAGCAGTGCCACGAGCGTGGTCACGGCCGTGGGGTTGACCATGTCGTTAAGACCGGCCGAGAAGCAGGAGTAACAATACAGGGCCAGCGTGACCAGGATAAAGACGATGGAAAGGGCCACCAGGAAGATCTCCAGAGCGATCTCGTTAGGGGTCTTCTTGCGCGCGGCACCCTCGACCATCGCGATCATCTTGTCCAGGAAGCTCTGGCCGGGCTCACTGGAGATCTTGACGATGATCCAGTCGGACAGCACCGTGGTACCGCCGGTAACGGCAGAGCGGTCGCCGCCGGCCTCGCGGACCACGGGGGCGGACTCGCCGGTGATGGCGGACTCGTCAACGGAGGCAGCGCCCTCGATGACGTCGCCATCGCCGGGAATCTGCTCGCCGGCGCGTACGATCACCAGGTCGCCGCGCGTGAGCTCGGTGCCGGGAACGACGGTGAAGTGCTCCTTGTCCTCAACGGACTCGATACGATGGGCCTCGACATCCTTCTTGGCCGCACGCAGGGAATCGGCCTGAGCCTTACCGCGGCCCTCGGCAAGCGCCTCGGCGAAGTTCGAGAACAGGTCGGTGAGCCACAGGATGACCGCGATGGTGACCACATAGTAGGTGGGCACACCCGCGTCCTGCACACCGAAGATGGAAGCGACGGCCAGGACGGAGGTCATGACGGCGGAAAGCCACACCAGGAACATGACCGGGTTTTGAATCTGGACGCGAGGATCCAGTTTGGCAAACGAGTCGCGGACCGCGCGGCCCATCATGTCTTTTTGCATAGCCATAAATCTGCGTCCTCCTTTACGCAATCATCTGGAAGAACTCGGCAACGGGGCCAAGCGCCAGGGCCGGGAAGAAGCTCAGGGCACCGATCAGCAGAACGATGAACACGAGCAGGAATACGAACATGCCGTTGGTGGTAGACAGGGTACCGGCGCTCTCGGCGACCCTACCCTTCTTGGCCAGCGAGCCGGCGATAGCCAGCGTACCGATGATGGGCATGAAGCGGGCAAACAGCATCTCGAGGCCGAGCATGACGTTGATCCAGGGATTGTTGCAGTTCATGCCTGCAAACGCCGAGCCGTTGTTGCCACCGCATGAGGTGAAGGCATACAGCACCTCGGAGAAGCCGTGCGCGCCACCATTGTTGAGCTGGTCGGCAAGACCGGGCACCATGCAGGCGATGGCCGAGCACACCAGAATGGCAAACGGAGTTGCCAGGCACAGGACAACTGCCCAGCGCATCTCGCCCGGCTCGATCTTCTTGCCCAGGAACTCAGGCGTGCGTCCGACCATAAGGCCGGCGATGAACACTGTGAGGATGGCGAAGCCGATCATGCCGTACAGGCCGCAGCCCACGCCGCCGAAGACGACCTCGCCCAGAGCCATCTGGAGCATCTGGACAAACCCGCCGAGCGGGGTGTAGGAGTCGTGCATGGAGTTGACCGAGCCATTGGAAGCAGCCGTCGTGAAAGCGGACCAGGTGGAAGAGGAGGCGATGCCAAAGCGGCTCTCCTTGCCCTCCATATTGCCGCCCGCCTGGCCATCGGTCATCTCGATGTTGACCGCGCCGCCATCGGCCAGCTGCGGCGTACCCATATGCTCGTTAACGGCGATGATGCCGGTAAAGACCACGAGCAGGATAAGCATCGCCGCGAAGATGGCCTTGCCCTGCTTGGTGTTCTTGACGCCGATACCGAAGGTGAAGCAGCAGGCGGCCGGGATCAGCAGCAGGCTGGTCATCTCGATGATGTTGGTGAAGGCACTGGGATTCTCATACGGATGGGCGGAGTTCACACCGAAGAAGCCGCCGCCGTTGGTGCCGGACTGCTTGATGGCGACCTGAGGAGCCGCGGGCCCCTGGGGCAGGAACTGCTCGGTGACCACGCGCGCGCCCTCGACAACCTTGCCGTCGACCTTGACCGTGTCGCCCTCGATCTGGGCGCCGTCGATGACGCTCCAGCCGCCGTCTGCATTAGGCTGGACAGCGACGGGCTCTACGAGCTCAGCCTTCTGAGCCGGCTGGAAGTTGGAGATGACGCCACCGGCAGCCAGGCAGATGCCGAACACGAGGTTCAGCGGGATGAGCACATACAGGACGGTGCGGGTGAGGTCGACCCAGAAGGAACCCAGACCCTGCTCCTTGATCTGACGGAAGCCGCGGATCAGCGCGAACATGACCGCGATACCGGTACCAGCGGAAACGAAGTTCTGCACGGTGAGGCCCATGAACTGCACGAAGTAGGACAGGGTGGTCTCACCGGAGTAGGACTGCCAGTTGGTGTTGGTTATGAAGGAAGCAGCCGTATTGAACGACAGGTCCCATGGCACACCCGGCAGGTGCTGGGGATTGCCTGGCAAGAAGGACTGAAGCGCCTGGAGTGCCACAAGAGCCACGAGGCCGATCCCCGAAAAGGCCAGCACGCTTGCCAGATAGCGCCTACACCCCATCTGCTCTGCCGCGTCGATGCGAAGCAGACGATAGACGCCACGCTCCACAGGAGCAATCACAGGCGACAGGAACGTATGCTCACCATCCATGATATGGGCCATGAACCGACCGAGCGGAACGGCCAGGACGACGAGCACGGCAAAGTACAAGATGTACTGAATCGCAGCGTCCATAGTTTACGAATCACTCCTCATCAGAATGTAGATGTAATAGATAAGGAGTCCAATGCAGACGACTCCGATAATGGGAATGAGGATGTCCATTACCGCCCCTTTCACGCGCGGTCCGATGTCTCGGACGCCTGCCCTCGCAAGCGTCTGGGGACAGTAAACGCTTCTAGGTGTTAAAGAGGCGTGAGGGCTGGGGCTCACGACCTTAAGATGCCGTAAAGATGCAGGTAGAAAGCACTATTGCGGCTGCAGTGCGCCTATACTCGACCTCGCGAGCATACAGTGGCGTCCTCACCGCGTATGCACGCATGGACAACGCTTCAGAAAGGCTACGCTATGCAGCGCGACGCATCGGACACTCGCGTCAATCCAGACCTCATCCTCAAGGCAATTGAGAAAGACGAGGCCGCCGATGACGCTCGAACCAGCCGGGGACACCTCAAAATTTTCTTTGGCTACGCTGCTGGCGCAGGCAAAACCTATGCGATGCTTCAAGCCGCCCACGCCGCCAAGCGGCGAGGTGTCGACGTCGTCGCGGGATACATCGAGCCGCACGAACGTCCGGCAACTGCCCATCTTGCACAAGGGCTTGAGAACGTGCCCTGTAAACTCATCGAGCACAACGGCATTGCGCTCAGCGAGTTCGATCTAGATGTGGCTATCGAGCGCGCCCCTCAGCTCATCCTTGTCGACGAGCTCGCCCATACGAATGCGCCGGGGTCTCGCCACGACAAACGCTATCAAGACGTCGAGGAACTTCTACATGCGGGCATCGACGTCTATACGACCGTAAACGTTCAGCATATCGAGAGCCTAAACGACATGGTTGCATCCATCACCGGCGTTGTCGTGAGCGAACGAATCCCCGACCGTATCTTCGATGATGCCGACCAGGTCGAGCTCGTCGACATAGAGCCCGAAGACCTACTTGAGCGCCTTCGCGCCGGCCTCGTCTACCGTCCCGCACAAGCCGACCGAGCGCAACAGCATTTTTTTACCGTCGAAAACCTCACCGCACTCCGAGAAATCGCGCTGCGCCGCTGCGCCGATCGCACCGGCCACCTCACAGACGCCGCACGCGTGCTGGGAAACCGTGACTACTACACCAAGGAGCGTATCTTAGTCTGTGTCTCCCCGGCGCCGACCAATCCCCGCATCGTCCGTGCCGCCGCACGCATGGCGAAAGCGTTTCGCAGCGAGCTCGTCGCCCTGTTCGTAGAAAGCCCGCGCACGCAAGCCATGAGCGATGATGAGCGCGCCAAGCTTGCAGCCAATATCGCCCTAGCCGAGCAGCTCGGAGCACATATGGAAACCGTCTATGGCGACGACGTCGCGTTTCAGATCTCCGAGTTCGCGCGCCTGTCGGGTATTTCGAAGATCGTCATGGGGCGCACGGGCGAGCACAGCAGCGTCCGTCAGGCCCTCTTTGGCCGCAAATCTCTCGTAGAACAGCTCATAGCATTCGCCCCGAACCTCGACATTTACATCATTCCAGACCAGTCGACTCCGCCCTCCCGACCCAAAGGACGCCGCCATGCGCTCGCTCTGCAGCCGCCCAGCAGCCGAAACGTGCTTCGCACGCTGGCCCTCTCTCTTGTCGCCACGGCGATCGGCACGGCTTTCCGCCATCTGGGATTTGCCGATTCCAGCATCATATCCCTCTATATCCTCACGGCCCTGCTGACCGCCGTCACCACGACGGGGCGTATCTGCACGATCGTATCGAGCGTGCTCTCTGTAGTGCTTTACAACTTCTGCTTCGTCACGCCTCTGTTTTCGCTCGCCAGCTACGACCGAAGCTATCTGGTCACGTTCGGCATCATGTTCGCTACCGCTATGGTCGCCGGCGAGTTAACTGCGCGCATCGCCGACAATGCCCGTACCTCCGCCGAGAACGCATTCAAAACGCGCGTACTCCTCGAAACGAACCAGCTCTTACAGCAAGCCCATAGCGCGGAGGAGTGCGCCCGCGTCGCCATGAACCAACTCGTCAAACTGCTAAAACTCGACGTGGTCTTCTACCCCGCCGAACACGGCACGCTCGGCAAGGCGCTCTATGAGTCCGCTGGCACCGAAAACCGATCCGCGTCGCTGCTCACCGACTACGAGCGCGCCGTTGCAACCTGGACCTTCACCAACAACAAGCGCGCGGGCGCAAGCACGCGGACCCTGCCTGAGGCGCGCTGTCTCTACCTCGCGGTTCGCACCGGCGACAAGGTATTCGGTGTCATCGGCATCGCCCTGGAGGGGCGCGAGACCGAAGCCTTCGAGCATTCGATCGTCCTATCTATCGTAGGTGAATGCGCCTTGGCGCTCGAAAGTGACCGAGCGGCGCAAGAGCGCGAAGAGGCTGCGGTCTTGGCGAAAAACGAGCAGCTGCGCGCCAACCTTTTGCGCTCCATCGGCCACGATTTGAGGACACCCCTCACGGCTATATCCGGATCTGCGGCAATCCTTCGGAAGAGCGACGAGAGGCTCAGCCTCGAACAGCGCTGCGATCTTGCCGATGCCATCTACGATGACTCCCTCTGGCTTATTGATACCGTGGAGAACCTCCTCGCCATCACACGCGTCGAGGACGGCACCATTCACCTCAACTTCACATCCGAGCTCATCGACGAGGTCATCGAGGCCGCCCTCAGCCATGCCGCCCAAGCATCGCATGGACGCACCGTCACCATCGAGCACACTGACGACATCCTGCTGGTACGCATTGACGTCCATCTCATCATGCAGGTGCTTACGAATCTCATCATGAACGCCTTCAAATACACGCCCGAGGACTCGACTGTCACCATCAGCGCACGTCGCGAGGGTGCGTTCGTCGTGGTGGACGTCGCAGACGATGGGCCGGGTGTGGCAGACTGCGACAAGCCTCATATCTTTGAGCGCTTCTTCACCTCAAGCAATACGCGGCCCGTGGATTCGCGTCGAAGCATCGGCCTTGGGCTGTCGCTCTGCCGCTCCATCGTGGAGGCGCATGGCGGCGTCATCGAAGTTCGCGACAACCACCCCCATGGGGCCGTCTTCCGTTTTACCCTGCCCGCTGAGGAGATCGAGATTCATGAATAATGCCGCTAAGCCACGCATCCTCCTGGTCGAAGATGACCTGACCGTTCAAAACCTCGTTTCGACCGCGCTTGACCTCCACGGCTATGTCGTGAGCAAGGTTTGCGACGGCCAGGCCGCCATCATGGATGCGGTGTCGCACGGCCCCAGCCTCATCATGCTCGACCTCGGCCTTCCCGACATTGACGGTATCGAGGTCATCACGAAGATCCGAAGCTGGTCGGCAGTCCCCATTATCGTCATTTCGGCGCGCACCGAAGATTCCGACAAGATTGCAGCACTTGACGCAGGGGCAGACGACTACCTCACCAAGCCCTTTTCTGTGGATGAGTTGCTCGCGCGCGTCCGTGCGAATTTGAGGCGCTCCTCGATGGCGTCGAGCGAGTCGACAGAAGCGAGCACGTTCGACAACGGTCCGCTGCATATCGACTACGCCGCGGGATACGCGACGAAAGACGGACGCGAGCTCTCGCTCACCCCAACCGAGTACAAATTGCTCGTCCTTCTGGCGAAAAACGTCGACAAGGTGCTCACCCACACCTTCATCACCCGCGAGATATGGGGCACGAGCTGGGACAGCGATCTGGCGAGCCTGCGCGTGTTCATGCGCACCCTGCGCAAGAAGATCGAGGCAGACCCCTCTCACCCCAAGATGATTCAGACGCACATGGGCGTCGGGTACCGCATGCAGCGTCTCTAGCCCACCCCACAAAAAGTTGCGGTGGAATACGGAGTAGATAAGGCCTTTGACAGCCAAAAC
>CABMPS010000049.1 GCA_902388545.1 uncultured Collinsella sp. | reverse complement strand
GACTTCGCCGCACGCTACGGCTTTGCCGACATGTACTCCGGCGGCTTCTACCCCTATGACTCGCTTGAGGAATATTGGGCGTTTTGGAGCCGCTATATCAAGTGCAACCGATATAACCCCATACCCAAACCGATCTATGAGCAGCTTTTGGACCTGGTGCGCAACCGCGATTACTTTGTGCTGACCACAAACGTTGACCACTGCTTCCAGCGCGTCGGCTTTGATAAGCAGCGGCTCTTTTACACGCAGGGCGACTATGGCCTATTCCAGTGCAGCAAGCCCTGCTGCCAGGAAACTTGGGACAACGAAGAGCTCGTACATTACATGGTCGCCGCCCAAGAAGACCTGCGCATTCCTTCTGCGCTAGTGCCCCGTTGCCCCCATTGCGGCTCCCCGCTCACGATGAACCTGCGCGCCGACGATACGTTTGTGCAGGATAAGGGCTGGCATGCTGCAGCCGATCGCTACCAGGATTTTCTGCGCCGCCACGGCAATATGCGCGTTCTGCTCCTTGAGCTTGGCGTAGGCGGCGATACGCCCGTCATTATCAAGTATCCGTTTTGGCAGATGACCGCCAAAAACGAGCGTGCTACGTACGCGTGCGTCAATTATGGCGAGGCGGTCGCTCCGGCAGAAATCACCGACCGCAGCATCCTAATCGACGCCGACGCGGGACGCGTGCTGGACGCACTTGCCGTCCAAGCCGTCAGATAACAAAGGCGATACTGTCTCATAAACATGTACGTCAGCATCCAAAGTCCAACATAGTCATCGGGGACGTACTTAAATGAATAGTCGTTAAAGAACGTCCCCAATGACTAACTAGCCGTGAAAGCGGGCTATGGGCGCAAGTGGCTGTTCGCGGAAGACGCGCTCGACGGCGGCGCGGTATTCGTCGACCTTTTTGGTCTTGCGCACGATCTTGTGAACGGTAGCGGGATCGGCGAAGGCGCACTTGGCGTAGAACCACCACTCCTTCATGCGAAAGACCGCGTTGCCGCCAATCTCTTCTGCATACGCCGCAAACAGCGTGTCGTGGAAACGCTGCAGCTCGGCAGCCGTGGCAGCAGGGCCGCCGGCAACCATGCGGGCCAACGCGGGATTCGCAAGCAAGCCGCGCCCCAACATTACGTGGCGCGTTCCGGGATAGGCCTCCACCAGCGCGTCCATGTCCTCAAGATCAAAGATGTCGCCGTTATAGGCCACGGGAAACGGCGCCCGCTTCAGCGTCTCGCCGTAAAACTCTTTGCGCGGCGAGCCCGTATAGCGATCTTTTTGCACGCGCGGATGCACGATCAGCTCTGCCAGCGGCATGCGGCAATAAAGATCGAGCACGCGCTCGTACTCGTCATCGCTTTCCAACCCCAACCGGGTCTTGACCGAAACGGGCAGCGGCGAGCGCTCGCACACGTCGCTCAAGAACACCTCGAGCTCATCCAAGTTGCGCAGAAAGCCCGAACCCTTCCCCTTGGCGACAACCGTGCCCGAAGGGCAGCCAAGGTTGAGATTGACCTCGCGGTACCCCATATCGGAGAGCACCTGCGCCGCCCACACAAACTCGTCCGCATTCTTTGACATCAGCTGCGGCACTACGTTAAGCCCCTGGTTATTGGCAGGGTCGACCTCTTTAAACGCCTTGCCGCCGAAGCGGTTGCCTACCCGCGGCGGCGGCAAAAACGGCGTGTAATAACAATCGAGCGCACCGAAGCACTCCGCATGCACGCGACGGAACACATGCCCGGTAATCCCCTCCATGGGGGCCAGCGATAAATACATCAACATCCACTCTCAGATCAATGTGACAAAGGGACTGTCCCTTTGTCACATCCCATTCAAGCGGTTCAGGAACTCTTCGCAGGCGCGAGAACGCAGGCGATATTTTTTCCACACCAGATACGACGCGTTTCCAATCAAATCGAAATACCCCACGACGTTGAGCTCATCAACGTTAACGGGCCCCAGCAACAGGGCAAGGTCGAGCAGGCCACGCTCTAAGCGCTCCCTTGGCACGAGCGAAGAGTGCACAGGCTCCGACCTGCGCGATCTGGGCATCGTCGCGATTTGCTCGACGATATACACTCGGGAAAAGTATTAGACATCGATTCCGCACAGGTCCCCAATGCGACAAAGGGACTGTCCCTTTGTCGCATTCAGAATTGAGACCCCCTGCAGCAGCTCATCGGTGACGGGATTCTCTATACTGGGTAACATATGACGGTATCGCGCCAAAGGAGAACGCCATGGCCACGTCGCAGATATCCCTGCTTGCGCTCATCTTGGTTGGGGGCATCGGCATCCTGTTTATAGGAGCGAGCATGCTCATGAAGGCCGCCGCCCGCAAGAAAGCCAAGGCCTGTACCGCCGTGACCATGGGGACGGTCATCAACCATCGCTTGATGGGTGAAGGCAGAATGCATCCCGTTTTGGAATACACCGTCGACGGCACGCAATACCTCGCGACAAAACAATTCCGCGGCATAAAGACCAAAAGCTTGTCGGGACTCCCCATCCGCACACAAGCCGCCGCCTACGAAGACCCCAAGGGCTGGCTGCACGTACAGACGGGGCCCATCGCCCGCCTAGACACCCTTGCAGAGCAGCTTTGGCCCCTCGGCAGTCAAATAACCGTACACTACAACCCCAGCAACCCAGGCAAAAGCTATGTCGAACGCCCCATCGTGGGCAACTTTGCCACGCTGATGTTTAACATCGCAGGCTTCTTGCTCATCGCGATGAGCATCTTGCTCTATGTTCTTATCCAGCGCTAGCTCAAACTGATGCGCCCCGCGCCCCATGCGCCGCAGCGACCGTTACGACACCAAGGACCAGCTATGGCAACACTCTCCGAACAAGAACGCAAACGTATCCAGCGATACTGCATCTGCCCCAAGGTTGCCGGAGCGGCGCTCGCCATGGCGTTCGTGCTGCCCTTATCGATCATTCCTTTCGAAATGGTCGACGACATCGTCTTCCATCACGAAGGCTTCCAAGAGACAGGCATGATGACCGCCTTGGTGCTCACCGCCATCGAGCTCGTTATATTCTGCTACTGCGCTCTCGCCCCGCGCTTTGGCATGCGTGGCAAGCAGTGGAAGGAAATGCAGCGCCGGCTCGCCGTCGAGCAGAGCGAGAAAGACCGCTCGGCACAAATCGCAGGCGTTGTTGGCACGCAGGCCGCCGCGCGCCTGCTCAAGAACAGCGACAACGAGACCGCGCGCAACCTGGGCGGCGCGGCAGAAGTCGCCGCTGCCGTAGGCGCCGTCGCCACCGCGGCAGACGTGCTTACCGAGAGCTTCGCCAACGCGAAGGCTATGGCAGAGGCCTGTGGCGTACCTATCCCCCATGCAAAAAAGTGGATCGTCGCGCTTGTGGCGCTGCCCCTCGCGATCGTATGCGGCGCCTATATCCCGCAGCTGGCGCAGGGAAACATCGAGATGCAGGAGAACGCCGCGGCCGCGGCTGAGCAGATCGCCATTGCTCGCAAGGCATTAGAGTCCTCATGCGAGTACGTGTCCGCCGATGACCCCTACGAGCGATATCAAGATTACGGCTATCACGTCCGCTGTTATCTGCACGACGGCGACTCCGATGCCCAAAAGACCTATACGTACCTGGATTTTGACAACAAGGGAACGCTCACAGAAGTGAGCTACGCGGCAGAGGTCGACCCCAGCGCGAGCCTTGAGGACAACCTCGCCCGCATCGAGCGCGACCTTGACGAGCTGTTCTCTGCCGTTCAAACCGTAGACGTCAAGACGGTGAGCCCCGAGCTCCTGGCACCGCATAAGCTCCCCGAAGAGTTTAGGCAAACGTTTTTGAACGGCTCGCTCTACGAGAGAATCTCTATCAGGACGAGCGACGACCACATCAAAGCGTATTACTCGTTTGACACGGAGCCCGAGGACGAGTTTGACGAGTACACCCATCCAAGCATCCGTATTACGCTGATGGGTAAAACAAACTAAAAGGCGCAGGAGGGGCCACCCCCTTCCCGCGCCTTTTCATCCAATGTGACAAAGGGACAGTCCCTTTGTCACATTATTCGGAGCGCAGGGCTTCCACGGGGTCTTTCTTGGATGCGCTGCGGGCCGGCAGCAGGCCGGCAACGACCGTCAGCAGCACCGAAATCGCAATGAGCGTCAGTGCATCCTGCACGGGCAGACTCATCAGGTTAGGAACCTGCTTGGCAGCAAGCGCCCAGGCATTAACCGGAAAGCTCACGGCCACTACGACGACAACGGCAAAGACGCCGGCAATGAGGCCTTCGATAAAGGTCTCGGCGTTGAACACGTTGGCCACGTTGCGCTTCGACGCGCCAATCGCGCGCAGGATGCCAATCTCCTTTTTGCGCTCCAGCACGCTGATGTAGGTGATGATGCCGATCATAATGGAGCTCACCACCAGACTGATACTCACAAATGCGATGAGCACCAAGCTGATGGTGTTCACGATGTCGGTCACCGAGCCCATGATGATGCCCATGTAGTCGGTGTACGAGATTGCCTGCTCATCGTGGCCAGCAGCTTTGACCTGCTTGTTGTATGCATCGATGTGATCGAGCACGCGCTCCTTGGCCTCAAAGTCGCGCGGGAAAATCTTGACCGAGATGGGGTCTGCCTCGTCCGCATAGCCTAACGTGGTCAGATTGTTGTCGTAGGTGAGTTTCGAAGCCTTGGCATAGCTCATCATGAGCGAACTCAGGTCCTCGGCGTCCATGTTGAAGTGGATGGCACGAGCAAAGGCGCCCGCATCCACGCGCATGGCGCTCGCCAGGTTGGCAAAACTCGACGACATCTGCGTCGCCATTTGGTCCATGAGTCCTGCCGCACCCGCCTTGAGCTGAGTTGATACCGTCGCCTCAATCTGCTCTCTGATTGCCTTTGTCACCTGATCCATAGCCTGCTGCAAATACGGAGCCAGCTGCTTTTGCACATAGTCGCTCATCGCCTGCTGCAGGCGCTCGGCCAGGGCATCGCCGCCAAGCGCTTTGAGCTGGGCCAGGATTTGCTGGGCTGCCGTATCGCTCTCAAGATACGTCGAGAATGCGGCAGCAAGCCTTGACGCATCCTTAAGATCTTCGGGCGACAGTGCCTTAAACTGATCAGACTGAAGGAAGCCCTCAAACAGCTGATTGGCAAGCGTTCCCACCTGCTGCATTTGCTCGGGCGTGAGCTCCAGACCGTCAAAGATGCCCGAGAAATCCGGGGCCGGCGCCTTGGCCATGATGTCACCGAAGTCGATGTCTCGCCCAACACCCGAAAGGTCAATATCCAGCCCGGACAAATCAAGGCTAGAAAGGTCCATGCCGCCGGCCGCACCCGAGAGCGCAGACGAATCGAGAGAGAACGCGCTCTTCAGCGCCGCCTCGTCCACACTGAACATGCTGCTCAGATCCACACCTTGCTTGGCCTCGCCCTGCAGCTCGTCGAAGGTTTTACCCGTAAAGACATCCGTCTCGGGGTGGGCAAGCTGCTCCTGCACGATCTGCGAATCGGCGGCGCGCTTCATAAGCTGGCATGTCAGCGCATGCGTATAGGCAATGCCCGGAGTCAATGCGCTCGCGTTGGCCGTCTCGTTGGGTCGCACCACGCCCACAATGCGCACGTCAATGCCGTCGGCAACCTTGGCCGCCATAAAGTCGGCATCGCCAGACATGTCAGTCCATATGCCGGTCTCTTCGTTTTTGCGATAGGCGTCGGCCGGCGACAGCACCTTAAACGCCGTGGACAGCGCGTCGTCGTAGGTAAAGTCGTTGCCAGCCTTGGGCGTCTCGACCTTGCCGTCAGCCGTCATAGCACTGTTAACCAAGTCGTTGAGCTCATCAATATCCAGCGCGCCGATGCTGTAGAGCGTGTAGTCGTCCACTGTGCCGCGGCTCGAAAGCACCATCACAGCCTCGTTGGCGGACGTAGGCCAATGGCCGGCAACGACATCGTACTGGCTATCGAGCAGACTCTGGTCGTCAATCATCTCGTTAAAGACCGAGGTCCCCATGGACTCCATGCTCACCGTTGCCGCCGAGCTCGCGCCTCCGCTCATGGCCTCGGTCATGGCGTTGGGCACCAGCCGGACAGGCTTCTCATCGCCCTTCCCGGCACGATAGACAACCGGCGATACACCGTAGCCGTACTGAATGGCGTTGACCTCTTTATCGATGCCATCGCCACCGGCATCGAGCCATGCCTTAAAGCTCGTCATATCGTTAGATTTAACACTTGCGAACATGTCCTTTACGGCCGTGACCACGGGAATCTTATCGGTTCCCTTAGCTTTGCCACCGGCACCGCCGGATAAGTCCTCGCCGCTGGACGCCTCCCCATCCGTAGTCCCCTGCCCGCCCATCATGGACGACAGGTCGTAGTCCTGCTTGGAGATGGTAAGCGGGTAGCTCGAGAGCGTGTCCTCCTCGACCTTTTTGATGTAGCCGTTTACGCCGTTGGACAGCGCCAGAATCGCTGCGATGCCAATAATGCCAATCGAACCTGCAAAGGCAGTCATGGCCGTACGGCCCTTCTTGGTCATGAGGTTTCGGGCAGAAAGCCCCAGCGCCGTCACAAAGCTCATCGAGGTTTTGCGCGTGGGCTTGGCCTCGCGACGCGCGGCCTCGGCAGCATCAAAGGGATCTGAATCGTCGGTGATCTTGCCGTCCGCCAGGGTGACGATGCGCGTGGCGTACCTGTATGCCAACTCGGGATTGTGCGTGACCATGATGACCAGACGATCGCGCGCAACGTCCTTGAGCAAATCCATGACCTGTACGGATGTCGTTGAGTCCAAGGCGCCGGTCGGCTCGTCAGCCAGCACAATCTCGGGATCGTTGATCAGGGCGCGGGCAATAGCCACGCGCTGCATCTGGCCGCCCGATAGCTGGCTCGGGCGCTTGTTAACGTGCTCGCCCAGACCGACTGCCTCAAGCGCCTTGCGCGCACGCTGGCGGCGCTCGGCATGTCCCACGCCCGTGAGTGTAAGCGCCAGCTCCACGTTTTCCAAAATGCTCTGGTGCGGAATGAGGTTATAGCTCTGGAACACAAAGCCGATGCGATTGTTTCTGTAGGCATCCCAATCGCGATCGCTGAAGTCCTTGGTCGAGATGCCATCGATCAACAGGTCGCCGGAATCGAAATGGTCGAGTCCACCAATGACGTTGAGCATCGTAGTTTTACCCGAACCCGAGGGACCCAGGATGGCTACAAACTCGTTATCGCGAAAAGACAGGCTTACGCTGTCGAGCGCTACCTGCGTAAACGACTGCGTAACGTACCTTTTGCAAATATCTCTGAGATCCAACATGGACGGCAACCTCTCTCGCGCGGGCACACTCGCCCGCTCCCCCGCCGTTCACATTCGACGCGTTTGTCCTACTCTATCCTCATTTTTGGCCGGTACCAGTGAGGAATGTAACGAACCGCGCCAAAAAACGAACGGGACAGCACGCCGCATGGCGCACCATCCCGCATATAACATCCCCGATGCGACAAAGAGGCTGTCACTTTGTCACATTCCAATGCGCGCTACTTTTCGAGCCCGCACGGCATAACGTTAGCGCTGCCGCGGCGAGCCTCAGTCACGGCCGCAAAGAAGCGATAGCCGCCCGAGAAGTTAAAGCACTCAAAGCCATGCTGCGTCAAAATGCGGCAAGCAATGTAGCTGCGAATGCCGCTCTGGCAAATCACGTAGACCGGCTTGGCCCGGTCGAGCTCGCCCAGGCGATTGCGCAGATCATCGACGGGGATGTTTACGAAACCATCGATATGCCCGCGCTCATACTCCCCTTCCGTACGAACATCGAGCAGCTGCACGCTGCCATCGCGTGGCAAGTTGGGCTCATCCTCCCAATGCCACTGCGCCAGTATGCCGCGATTGAGGTTCTCGATCATAAAGCCCGCCATATTGACGGGATCCTTCGCCGATGAGTACGGCGGCGCGTATGCTAGGTCCAAATCCTTAAGCCTATCGCCGCGCATGCCTGCCTGGATGGCAGTCGCCAGAACGTCGATACGCTTGTCCACACCATCGATGCCCACGATTTGCGCACCCAGCAGGCGCAATCCCTGCTTCTCGAAGACAACCTTCATGGTCATGGGCGTTGCACCCGGATAATAACCCGCATGCGAACCGGGCGACAGGACCACGCTGTCGCAGTCAATTCCCGCCGCGCGTGCTGCCTTTTCGGATAGTCCCGTGCTTGCCGCCGTCAAGTCGAATACCTTGATAACCGATGAGCCCAACGATCCGCGGTAGCAGCTGTCCATGCCGGCTATGACATCGGCGACGACACGCCCCTGCTTGTTGGCGGGGCCGGCGAGCGAAATGACCGCGTCCTCGCCGGTCACCAGATGCGCGACCTGCACGGCATCGCCCACGGCATACACGTCGACAGCAGAGGTCTCCATGCGGTCGTTGACCACAATAGCCCCCTTGATGCCCAGTTCGAGCCCCGCCTCTTGCGCCAGATGGCTCTCAGGTGCCACGCCAATGGCAAGCAGCACCATATCGGCTCCGATAGGGTCATCGCCCGCAACATGGGTGACAACGCGGCCATCAACTTCCTCAAAACCTGTCACATCGGCCTTGAGGCGCAGATCAATACCGTGCTCACGCACCTCGGTATGCAAAAGGGTCGCCATGTCGTAATCCAGGTTGTTCATAAGCTGGACGGGACGCTGCAGAAGGGTCACCTGGAGCCCCAGCTCGCACAGATTCTCCGCCGTCTCGACGCCAATGAAGCCGCCGCCGATCACGACGGCACTGCTCGGTCGCCGCTCTCGAACATAGCTGTGAATACGCAACGTGTCCTCAACGGTGCGTAGGCTAAAGATTTTATCCGAGTCGATGCCCGGCAACGCAGGGCGAATCGGCTTTGCACCCGGCGACAGGATGAGCTTGTCATACGTCTCGACAAATTCCTCGCCCGTCAGCATATTGCGAACCTCGACCGTATGCGAATCGGGATGGATGGCAAACACCTCGTGACTCGTCTTGACCGCAATGCGAAAGCGATCCCAAAAGCCCTTGGGAGACTGCAGCGTCAATGCGCTCTCTTCTTCTATCACGACGCCAATGTAGTACGGAAGCCCACAGTTGGCATACGATACAAAACCCGTGCGCTCAAAGATGACAATTTGGGCCTGTTCGTCGAGTCTGCGCAAACGTGCCGCCGCCGATGCGCCGCCCGCGACGCCTCCAACGATAACCACCTTCATAGCTAACGCACCACCTTTCCCGTATAGCCGCTTATGCCGCCGATATTCTTGACACTGCCATACCCAGAACGCTTAAGAAAACTCACAGCTTGGTTGCTTCGCGCACCGCTCAGGCAATGCACGAAAAGCTGCGTGCCCTTTCGACGTATACCCATGATGCTACCCCGAAGCAGAAAAAAAGAGTCGCTGTTTCCAGCGACTCCCCTTCAGTTGCCTGTCCCACGAATCTACTGTTCGCTCTTCGCGAGTGCTTGATCGATCAGTTTATTGAGCGCCTCGCGCTGCTCAGCGGAGTTGATGCCGCCCATGATCGGCTCTCCCACAATGTTACCGTTCTGGTCGATCACGTACGTGGTCGGGAACGAGTACAGGTTGGAGGTGAACTTGCCGGCCTCGCTATCCGACTTGAACCAGATGTTCTTGTACGTCACGCCCTTCTTGGAAAGTACGTCCTTGGCGTCTGCCACCTCGTCTTTGTTGCCATCGAGCGTAAAGGAATTAACGCCCACGACCTGGCCGCCCTTCTCGGCAAGCTCCTTGTTGAGCTTCTCCAGATCGCCCAGCTCTCCCACGCACGGCTTGCAGGTGGTAAACCAGAAGTTCATGACGGTGACCTTGTTCTTGGAGAACAACTCGTCGCTGTTTACATCGTTGCCGTCCAAGTCCTTGCCCTTAAAGCTGGGGAACTTCGTCTCCCCGCTCTCGCCGTTGGTCATGCCTGCGGTCGAGGCATCGACGCTCTCTCCCTCGCCGGGCGTGCTGCCACATCCGGGAAACTCCTTCTCCAGCGCCATGAGCTTATCCTCGATCTCCTTGACCTGCTGCGCGCCGGCCTTAAGCGTCTTGAGCTCGTCAGCCGTAAACTGATCCTTGGCGCCCTCGATGGTATCAAGCAAAAAGTCGCCGTAGTTCTTGCCGTCCTCAATCATGGGAGTGTCTTTGTTGGCCGCAAGAAACACCTTTTCCCATAGGGCGTTATCGCTCGCAAAGATCTCGTTTTCCTTTTGCAGCAGCTGCTGGTACAGCTCGGCCGCCTCCTCGGCGCTCGACGGCTTTTGTGCCACAAGCTCGGCGATTTGCGTATCGCCGCTCGTGGCATCCTTTGCGTCGCCCTTGGGGGCAGAGCACGCTGCGAGAGTCAGCGCCAGCACGGGCAGCATCAACAAGGCCGCAATTTTTGACAGTTTCATGGTTCCTCCGTTTATATCGAAGCTTATATAGATACCTATTTGTTTTCGCAGGCTTGCGCGGGCTGCGCGGGTTTGTCGCCCGTCACACCCAGCCCGTAGCGAAAGCTAATGGCATCGACGGGGCATGCGCCCACGCATTTGCCGCAACGAATGCACTCGGCATGGTTGGGCGTACGCGTAACGTCCACGTCCATCTGACACACTTTGGCGCACTTACCGCACGAGACGCATTTGCACTGGTCAACCTGAATCCCCAGCAACGACACCTTGTTCATGAGTGCATAAAACGCACCGAGGGGGCAAATCCATTTACAGAAGGGGCGGTAGAACAGCACGCTCAGCACCGCAACCACAATGAGGATCGCGAGCTTCCAGGTAAAGAGCTTTCCCAGCGCGGAGCGGATTCCCACGTTCATGATGGACAGCGGAATCGCGCCCTCGAGCACACCCTGCGGGCAGATGTACTTGCAAAAGAACGGGTCGCCCATGCCCACATCGTTGACTACCAGAACGGGCAGTAGCACCACGGCAAACAGCAGCACGGCGTACTTGATGTACGTGAGCGGCTTGAGCTTTTTCGTCGAGAGCTTTTTGCCGGGAATCTTATGCAGAAGCTCTTGCAGCCATCCAAACGGGCATAAAAAGCC
>CABMPS010000048.1 GCA_902388545.1 uncultured Collinsella sp. | reverse complement strand
TCTATAGCAAGCAGACCATTAACTCGGCAATTAAAACCCTGACGGCGCGAGGGCTCGCGACGCTGGAATTTGCCGAAGGCAGCCGTAAGAATAAGGTCGTTTGTTTGACCGATGAGGGCCGGCGGTTCGCCGAGCACTATGCGTTGCCGGCGGTTAAAGCCGAGCAGCGTGCCTTTGGCGCGCTCGATCCCTGGGAACAGCGTGAGATTATGCGTCTGGTCGGCAAGTTTTCCCATGTGCTCAACGAGGAGTGCGAAGCGTTTAAACAGCAGATAGCCGCCGAGAGCCAAGTGGAAAAACAAGAAGAGGGGGAGACGTGCGACTCTTAATGAGGTTTATGAGGCCGTATCGCGGGCTGATTGCGGTGACACTGTTTGTGCTGCTGATAGATAACGTCGGCACGCTGCTGGTACCTACGATGTTGGCGAATATGGTCAATACCGGCATCACGACGGGTGATGTCGACTACATCCTGCGCAACGGCCTGTACATGCTTATCGCGACCGGCATGGCCAGCGGTGGCGCGGTGCTGGGCTGCTATCTTTCGGCCCGCCTGGCAGCCAACGTGGCCTGTGACATCCGCAACGCCGTCTACGACAAGTCGCTCGAGCTGTCTGCCAGCGACTTTGAGCGCTTTGGCACCGGCTCGATGATCACGCGATCGCTCAACGACATCAACGTGATCCAGCAGGCGATTCTGCAGACGATTCAGCTGGTGCTGCCGGTGCCGTTTTTGGCCGTGGCGGGCATCATCTTCGCCTGGCATATCGATCCCGCCATGGGTACGCTGCTGGGTGCAGTCGTGGCGATTGTACTGGTGGCGGCGGTCTTTACGGTGGCTAATGCCGCGCCGATCTTTATGCGCCTGCAGAGTTTTATCGACCGCATGAACGTCGTGCTGCGCGAGAACATCGTGGGCGTGCGCGTCATCCGCGCGTTTAACAAGGAGCGCCATGAGGAGCAGCGCCTAGACGAGGTGTTTAGCGATTACGCGGCCAACGCCATCAAGGTCAACCACCTGTTTGTGGGCCTCGATAGCTCCAGCTTCTTTCTGATGAACATCGCCGAGGTGGCGGTGCTGTGGGTGGGAGGCAACCGCGTAGGCGTCCACGCCATGCAAATCGGCAGCATCTCGGCCGTGCTGGAATACGCGATTCTGATCCTGTTCTTTGTGATGATGGCGCAGATGGTGATTCTGACGCTTCCGCGCGCCGCGGCGTGCCTCAACCGTGCACAGCAGGTGCTCCAGATTGAGCCGAGCATCGTCGATGGTAAGGGTACGCTCAACGCGGGCGCGTCCGACTCAAAGGACGGAGCCGACGCGGTCGCCGTGTTCGATCATATGTCGTTTCGTTTTGACGACGCCGACGAGGACACCCTGTGCGATCTGAACTTTACCTGTCGCCGTGGCCAAACGACCGCAATTGTGGGCTCGACGGGATCGGGTAAATCGACGGTGGCCAAGCTCTTGTTGCGTTTCCACGATGCCTCGAAGGGCGCCATACGCCTCAACGGTGTTGACCTGCGCGACCTTTCGCAAGACGAGATTCGCGGGCATATCGCTTACGTGCCGCAGAAGGCGTGGCTGTTCTCGGGCACGGTGGCGAGCAACCTGCGCTATGGCAACGAGGGTGCGACCGAGGCCGACATGCTTCACGCGCTGCGGGTTGCCCAGAGCACCTTCGTGCTCGATCAGCCGCAGGGGCTCGATACCCCGGTGGCGCAGGGCGGTACGAACTTCTCGGGCGGCCAGCGTCAGCGTCTGGCCATCGCCCGTGCGCTCATGAAGCACGCTGATCTGTATATCTTCGACGATAGCTTTTCGGCCCTGGACTTTAAGACCGACGCGGCCCTGCGCCATGCGCTGCAGGACGAGACGCGCGATGCCGCGGTGCTCATCATCGCGCAGCGTATCTCGACCATTCTGCATGCCGACCAGATCGTGGTGCTCAAGGATGGTGAGGTCGTGGGCTTGGGCACGCACGACGAGTTGATGGAGACCTGCGTGGTGTACCGTGCCATCGCGGAATCGCAGATGAAGGGAGGTGAGTAGCATGACCGAGGAGCTCAAGAAACAAGGCGTCGTTGATGGCGTCGTGGCAACAGGGACGGCTGGGGAGACGGCGGTCGCGCCCGATCTGGACGATGCTGCCAGGGCTGCAGCCGAGCGCGAGGCTCGCCGCCAAGCGCTCTACGAGGAAAACGAACGCGCCGAGGACGAGCGCGCCCGCGCTGAGGCAGAGCGCATGCGCGATGTGGGCGACGAGGACGAGGACGAGAAACCCAGTGACACCTGGGCGACGGTGCGCCGTCTGTGGAGCGAGGCCGCCGGCGATCACTGGCGCTTCTACCTCGTGTTCGCGAGCATCGTGTTCTACGCCATCTTTAACACCGCGGCGCCGGCGTACAGCGCCCGCGTCATCGATGAGCTGTGGGGACACGTGAAGCTGGCGTTTGCCAACGACACCACCTTCAGTATCACTTGGGAGAACTGCGGCAGGACCATCTTCATCTACTTTATGATCTGGACGGCCGCCGCCTCGTTCTATGCGCTCCAGAGCTTTTTGATGTCGAGCGTGGCCGAACGCCTCAACCTGCGTCTGCGTAACCGCATCGCGCAAAAGCTCAACCGTCTGCCGCTCGCCTACTTTGACGCGCATCGCCCCGGCGAGGTCGTCAGCCGCGCGACCAACGACCTGGACAAGATGTCCGAAAGCATGCAGCGCGGACTGCTGCAGTTGCTGGTGTCGATCGGCACCGTGGTGGGCGCCGTGGGCGTGATGTTCGTGTTTAGCGTGCCGCTCACGCTGGTCTTTTTGTTCTTTACGGCGTTGTCGCTGCTGGTGACCAAAGTGGTCTCGCGTCGCACACATGACGTGACCGGCGAGCGCCAGGAGTGGGTATCCAAGATTACGAGTGCGGTCGAGGAAGGCTATTCGGGCCGTCTTGTGATTCGCGCGTTTAACCGCGAGCGTCAGAGCTCTGCCGAAGTGCATGAGGCCTCGAGGGAGCTGGCACGCGTGAGTACCAAGGCCGACTTTATGATCA
The DNA here is from genome assembly GCA_902388545.1 of uncultured Collinsella sp. Taxonomy (GTDB): domain Bacteria; phylum Actinomycetota; class Coriobacteriia; order Coriobacteriales; family Coriobacteriaceae; genus Collinsella. The sequence goes on along the minus strand of CABMPS010000048.1, from coordinate 8,408 downwards.
ATGCCGTCGGTCCTGCGGTGCGCTTTATCGGCCGCTTGGCGCAGATCGTGATTGCGCTTGTGGGCTGCAGTATGTTGGTTGCCGGGCATATGACCGTCGGCGTGTTCCAGGCGTTCTTCCAGTTTATCTACGAGGCGTCCGAACCCATGACGCAGCTGTCGTTCACCTTCAACTCGCTGCAGAGCGCGCTGGCGAGTGCGGAGCGTGTGTTCGACCTGCTCGACGAGCCCGAGATGGAGGCGGATCCGCTGCCGGACGAGGCCGCCAAGCTGCCGGGTCGCGTTGAGGGCCGCGTCGCTTTTGAGCACGTGCGCTTTGGTTATTCGCCCGACAAACTTCTTATGCGCGACGTGTCGTTTGCCGCCGAGCCGGGTCAGAAGATCGCCGTGGTGGGAACCACGGGTGCGGGTAAGACCACGCTCATCAACCTGCTCATGCGCTTCTACGAGATCGACGGTGGTCGCATTACGCTCGACGGCGTGGACACAAGCCGCATGGACCGCGGCGAGCTGCGCCAGCAGTTTGGCATGGTGCTGCAGGACGCCTGGCTGTTCGATGGTACGATTGCCGAAAACATCGCCTACGGCTGCCCCGAGGCGACGCGCGAGGAGATCGTGGCGGCTGCGCGCGCCGCGCAGGTCGACTTCTTTGTGCGCACCATGCCGCAGGGTTATGACACACGGGTGGCCAACGATGCCGAGAGCATTAGCCAGGGCCAGCGCCAGCTGCTGACCATTGCGCGCGTGCTGCTCAACAACCCGGCGATCCTCATCCTGGACGAGGCGACGTCGAGTGTGGACACGCGCACCGAGCTCGCCATCGGCCGCGCCATGGACGCGCTCATGCGCGGGCGCACGAGCTTTGTGATCGCGCACCGTCTGTCGACGATCGTCGATGCCGACCTCATCCTGGTCATGGATCACGGCAATATCATCGAGCAGGGTACGCACAAGGAGCTGCTGGCTGCCGAGGGCGCTTATGCCGACCTCTACCTAAGCCAGTTCGCATAAGGTGACAAAGGGGCAGTCCCGCATGTCACATCGAAAAGAAGGCGCGCCGGGGGCGGATTCCCTGGCGCGCCTTTTGTGCTGGCGTTAATGCTGTGGCGGTTGCCCGCGGCCCTAGCGCTCGTCCACGAGCTTGGTGATGAGGGCCTTGAGCTCGGCCACCTCTCGCTCGAGTTCCTTGACGCGGCGGGCGTTCTCAGTGATGCCTTGACGGTTGAGCGCGGACTGCTCGGCGGCGGCGTCGGGCATGTACTCGCGATGCTGCTTGGCGTCGAAGCTCTCCTCAAACACGCGGCAGCCGTTGCGCTTGATGATGCGTCCCGGCACGCCAACGACGGTGCAGTTGTCGGGCACGTCCTTAACGACAACCGAGTTGCCGCCGATCTTGACGTTGTTGCCGATGCGAATGTTGCCGAGCACCTTGGCGCCTGTGCCCACGGTGACGTTGTTGCCCAGGGTGGGGTGGCGCTTGCCGGTCTCGTTGCCAGTACCGCCGAGCGTGACGCCCTGGTAGAGCACGCAGTTGTCGCCCACGATGGTGGTTTCGCCGATGACGACGCCCATGGCGTGGTCGATAAAGAGATGCTTGCCGATCTGCGCGGCAGGGTGAATCTCGACGCCGGTGATGTGGCGGGTGATTTGCGAGAGCACACGGGCGAGCGAGCGATGACCGTGCTCCCACAGCCAGTGCTCGGGCACGTGGTTCCACTTGGCGTGCAGGCCAGGATAGGAAAGGAAGATGACTAGACCGTTTTGCGCGGCGGGGTCCTGCGCCTGGACGGTCTTGATGTCCTCGCGAATGGTATTGATAAAGCTCACCGGCCGCCCTCCCTTAGCGCCATGGCAATGCGGTTCAATAAAGTATAGCGATTCGCTAGGGATTAGGAAGGACAATCTTGGCGGCATTGCGCGACAGGTGTCAGTTATGCAAACTTGCTGGTAATGGAGTCATGCTTTTGTGGGGTTGCGCACGAGGGGGCGCCGCAACCGTATACTGGTCAACTTGGACGTATCCGCGCCCACAACTGAGAGGTTTTACTTCATGGGTTTCATCAATTTTATCGCTGAGCTGCTCAAAGACCCGCGCACCGCGATCGCCAGCTGGATTGCCGCCGGCCCGCTTATGGCCTACGGCTGCGTGTTCCTCATTATCTTTATTGAGACAGGCGTGGTGTTCTTCCCGTTCCTTCCCGGTGACTCGCTGCTGTTCGCCTCGGGCTTCTTCGCCCATAACGGCGGCTTTAACATCGTGGCTCTGCTTGCCGTCGCATGGGTGGCTGCCATCTTGGGCGATCAGTGCAACTTTATGATCGGTCATTTCTTTGGCCAAAAGATCATTGCCTCGGGTAAGGTCAAGGCCATGACGCCCGAGCGTATCAAAAAGTCCGAGGATTTCTTGGACAAATGGGGTCACCTGGCCATTTTCCTCGGCCGCTTCTTCCCGTTTATCCGCACCTTTGTGCCCTTCATCGCCGGCATGGGCGGCATGCATTGGCGCAACTTTGTCATCTTTAACGTGCTGGGTGGCATTACCTGGTCGACGGTCTTCACGCTGCTGGGCTACTTCTTTGGCGGCATCCCCTTTGTGCAGGAGCACTTTGAGCTGCTGATTATCGGCATCGTTGCCGTATCGATCATCCCGACCGTGGTCGGTCTGGTTAAGGCTAAGCTGGGCAAATAGAACGCGTAGTCCGAGCTTGTTTTCGGACGTTAATTCCAAGGCCCGTCATCGGATTCGATGGCGGGCCTTTTGTGTTGAAGGCAAATGAAAATACTTTACTTAGTTAAAGAAAAGCGTTTTATCAGACGCGTACGGGGAGTACAATCTCGTGCATGCGAATCGACGTGCCATCGGCTTTGATGCCGTTCGCGTGTCCCGTCCGGCTCTACGCTCCGGGCGTGCGACGTTGCGACGCGGTCGGCTTCGGTCTTTGCGTGCGGGTTCGCGAGTATGCAACTGTGTATGTAAGGAGCGACATATGACTGTCGAGAAGAAGGATATCGATTGGGGTAGCCTCGGCTTTGGCTACATGAAAACCGATTACAGCTACGAGGCTCATTGGAAGGATGGCGAGTGGGACGAGGGCGGCCTGACCACCGACCACACCCTGCATGTTTCCGAGTGCGGCGGCATCTTCCATTACTGCCAGGAGGTCTTTGAGGGCCTGAAGGCCTACACCGCCGAGGACGGCAGCATCGTCTGCTTCCGTCCCGACATGAACGCTGAGCGTATGTATAACTCTGCCCAGCGCCTCGAGATGCCCCCGTTCCCCAAGGACAAGTTTGTCGAGGCCGTCAAGCAGGTCGTTTCTGCCAACGCCGCCTGGGTTCCGCCCTTCGGCTCCGGTGCAACCCTGTACGTGCGTCCGTTTATGATCGGCTCTGGTGACGTGATCGGCGTGGCTCCCGCTCCTGAGTACACGTTCCGCATTCTCGTGACCCCGGTCGGTCCGTACTTTAAGGGTGGCCTCAAGCCCGTCAAGCTGCGCGTTTCCGAGTACGACCGCGCCGCACCGCACGGCACCGGCAACATCAAGGCTGGCCTGAACTACGCCATGTCCCTCAAGCCCACGATGGAGGCCCATCGCGAGGGCTATGCCGAGAACCTGTATCTCGACTCCGAGTCCCGCACCTATGTCGAGGAGACCGGTGGCGCTAACGTCCTGTTCGTGAAGGAGGACGGCACGCTCGTCGTTCCGCAGTCGCACACTGACTCCATCCTGCCCTCCATCACCCGTCGCTCGCTCGTTCAGGTTGCTCAGGACCTGGGCATAACCGTCGACCAGCGCCCCGTCGAGTGGGCCGAGGTCAAGGCCGGCACCTTTGTGGAGTGCGGCCTGTGCGGCACCGCCGCCGTCATCTCCCCGGTGGGCGAGATCGACAATAAGGTTTACGGTGCCGATGAGACCGTGACCTTCCCGGCTGGCTACACCGAGATCGGTCCTGTGATGAAGAAGCTCCGCGAGACCCTGACCGGTATCCAGTCTGGTGCTGTTGAGGATAAACACGACTGGGTTTACACCGTCGCGTAAGCTGCCATAGCTGTTCGGCCCGAGGGCAACCTTCCTTTCCGGCGCGTCCTCGGATATGCAAGAACCTCCGCAGCGCACTTCGTGCGGCGGAGGTTCTTTCGTCCTGCGGAGTGCGCCGGAAAGGTAGGTTGCCCTCGGGCCTGCGTTACCTTGGCGCTGCCGTTACGGGCAATATAGATCTGAATAAAGATGGTGCGCGGCCTTTTAGGCCGCGCTTTTGTTTTGCTTCGCGTCATATAGGGGTGGTGGTGACGTGCATTTTCGCGAGTATTCTGCAATCGAAGGCCCCTGCATACCGACGTTCGGGCAAAAATCCGTGCTCGTCGATGCTTTTCGCGAATAATAGGCGGGGTCATGGGCCGACAGTGCTTGATTTGCAGGGATATTCGCGGTCTTTGGCATTTTTCGTGGCGCTCGAAGCTGTCGGGCATGCTGAATACTCCCAAAAATGCACGGCGCCTTGAGGGGGACCTTCGCGACAAAGGAAACCGCCCCGTCGAAGTATGCATTCGACGGGGCGGTTTATGCATATACCCGATTAAGGATACGCTGCAGATCTGTTAGAACTTGACGGTCGGAGCCTGGCGGGCGGCCTCAGCTGCCTCGAAGCCCTGGCGCTCCTTAAACTGGAAGATGCCGGCAAAGATAACGGCCGGGAACGTCTGGATAGCGTTGTTGTAGCTGAGCACGCAGTCGTTGTAGCTTTGGCGTGCATAGCTAATCTTGTTCTCGGTATCCTCGAGCGATGCCTGGAGCTGCGTAAAGTTGGTGTTCGCTTTAAGGTCGGGGTAGGCCTCGGCCACGGCAAAGAGCTGGCGCAGCGCACCGGTCAGCACGTTGTCGGCTTCCATCTTGGCCTCGGGCGTGGTGGCACTTACGGCGGTGTTGCGAGCGCTGATCACGGCGGAGAGCGTCTCCTGCTCGTGCTTGGCGTAGCCCTTGACGGTCTCCACCAAGTTGGGGATCAGGTCGTTGCGGCGCTGCAGCTGTGTGTCGATGTTCTGCCAGGCGTTATCGATGCGATTGCGCTTGGTGACCATGTTGTTGTAGATGCCGGCGATGGCGCAGACAATCACAACGACAACAACGATACCGATGATGATGGTAGCCATGATGTCTCCGTTTCGAATGGCCGCGGCGTTTCGCGCCAGCTGCCGTTGGTGTAACGGTATTTAGTATACCCACAACCTTTGACGGTGCCGAACTTTCCGGTAAGCGTTATGTTTCAACCAGGGAGGGGACGCCAATAACGAACGGGTGGTACAGGTGTAAGATATGCGACAGATTAAGGAATGCTGTCTACGCCTTGAGGATGGCGATACGGATGGACCTTCGCATCAAGAAAACCTATCGTGCCCTGTTCGATGCCTTTACCGAGCTTTTGGAAGAGCATCGGTTTGAGGATTTGACGGTTGCTATGCTGTGCGACCGTGCCATGATTCGCCGCACGACGTTCTATAAGCACTTTCGCGATAAAAACGATTACTTCGCCTTTTATATCGATGAGCTCATGTCGGGCTTGCCGCAAAAACAGCCCGATGAGGCCGGCGCAGTGTCTGCCGAGGACGTGCGCGCGCTTCGACACGCGATTTTGGACGATGCCATGGATTTGATTCTGGCGCACGAGCAGCTCATGGATAACATTTTGGCTAGCAGCATGTCGGGCATGTTGACCAACGTTATTTGCGACCGCATTGCCCGCTCCATCCGCGAGCGTGTGATGAACGTGCTTGCCGAGGATGCTCTGGCCCCCGTGTCACTCGAGACGACGTCTGAGTTTGTCGCCGGCGGTATTATTCGACTTTTCACGATATGGTGGGAGTCGGGTCACGACCTCGAGCGTCGACCCGAGATGGCCGACGTGGTCGATGCACTGTTCGAGCGAACCATGACGCCGGTGCATCACTAGAAGTGGCGGAGAGAGGGGGATTCGAACCCCCGGAACGCTCTCGCGCTCAACGGTTTTCAAGACCGCCGCATTCAGCCGCTCTGCCATCTCTCCGTGAGTCGTAATGATAGCATCGTTTTGAATTTGCAGCAGGGAAGGCGAACGATGACGATCACCGAAATCGACGAGAAGTTCATGCGCGAGGCGCTGGCCGAGGCGCGCGCCGCCGCTGCGGTGGGCGAAGTGCCCATTGGCGCTGTGGTGGTGCGCGCGGGTGAGATCGTCGCGCGGGCACATAATCGTCGCGAGCTCGACCAGGACCCTTCGGCGCATGCGGAGTTCGCGGCCCTGTGCGCTGCCGCTCGGTCGCTCGGTCGTTGGCGCCTTTCCGATTGCACGGTCTATGTAACGCTCGAGCCCTGCTGCATGTGCGCGGGCCTTATGGTTAACGCGCGCGTAGGACGCTGCGTGTATGGCGCGGCTGATGCCAAGGCGGGCGCGCTGGGCTCGTTGTACGACCTCAATGCCGATTCGCGCCTGAACCATCGGTTTAATGTAACCGCCGGCGTGCTGGCGGATGAGTGTCGTGAGGTGTTGAGCGACTATTTTAGTGGGCTGCGCAGTGTCGACGGCGTTGGCTGCGGACGTGGGGCCGATCTTGAGGCGCATGCCGCTCATGCCGAGGCGCTCGCGTGTGCTGGAGATGTCGCCGTTGAAACGGTTGATTTTGGCCCCGTGTGTCGCCGGCCCCGCCGTGTGCTGCTGGCGATCGACTCCTTTAAGGGCAGCGTTTCGAGTGCACAGGCAGAGGCGGCGGTTGCCGAAGGCGTGCGCCGTGTGTGGCCCGATGCCGAGGTGCGCGCATTGCCGCTGGCAGATGGCGGCGAGGGAACGCTCGACGCCGTTGCCGCGCGACTTCCTTAACCTTTATACCATGAAGCGTGGTGGCGAGCTCTCGACCTGCGAGGTGGCAGGTCCCTTTGGTGAACCCGTGTCTGCCCGGATGCTGGTAGATGCCGAGCGCGAGTCCGCGGTCATTGAGATGGCCGAGACGGCGGGTATTGGGTATTCGCCTTGCACGGAATTGGCAGCGTTGGCGGCCACAACCTATGGCGTGGGCGAACTGATGCTTCGTGCGGTTCGCGCGGGTGCAAAGACTATCTATATTGGCTTGGGCGGTAGTGCCACCAACGATGGTGGCGCCGGCATGCTGCGGGCGCTGGGCGCGCGTGTGGTCGATGATCAGGGCTGCGATATCGCCCCCGGTCTCGCGGGGCTTGAGCAGGTAGCGAGCGTTGATTTGGCGCCGGCGCTTGAGGTGCTGGGCGGCGCTCGTACCGTCGTACTTTCCGATGTCGAGAATCCGCTCGTGGGGCGTCGCGGCGCGCTTGCGGTGTTCGGTGGGCAGAAGGGCCTGCCGACAGATGATGCCGAGGCGCTGAGCAGGTGCGACGGCTGGATGGTCGGCTACGGTCGCCTGCTCGATACAGCGATTGCTAGGGCGCGGGCTCAGGGGTTGCTGCGCGTGCCCGCGGGTGCACGGACATTTGGCTCGGTGCTCGGCGTGCCCGGCGCCGGTGCCGCCGGCGGCCTGGGCGCCGCACTGCTAGCGCTCGGCGCCGAGTTGCGCTCGGGCGTGGAGACGGTGCTTGACCTCGTGGGGTTTGACGAGCGCGTGCGCGATGTCGACCTGGTCATTACAGGCGAGGGCAATATGGACGAGCAATCTGCCGCCGGTAAGGCACCGGTGGGCGTGGCCCGCCGTGCGAAGCGATATGGCAAGCCGGTAGCCGCCGTCGTGGGCGGTCGTGCCGACAGCCTGGATGCGGTGTATGAGCGGGGCATCGATCTTGTGCTGCCGATCTGTCGCAAGCCCATGGACCTGGAGCAGGCACTCGATCCGCAAGAAGCCACAGCCAACCTTATCTGCGCCGGCGAAGCAGCCGCTCGATCCTACGACCTTGGCCGTATCTAAAACCCATCCCCTCGATAAGTTGCGGTGAAATACGGAGTGTTTTTACCTTTAAGGGGCCAATTCAGTCCATATTCCACCGCAACTTCGAGAATGGCCATTCGAGGTTGGCTGCCTTGGGTCTCGAGCCGGACCGCCTGCCACGAAAGGCGACCATCTACTACGTTTAACCGGGGGCCCTCGACCATCCCGGAATTTGGGAAATAAAAACAGCAGGTAGAGAGCTCGCCGCTTTTCGAAAAAGCACGCTATGGTTGACCCCTGCGACCAAAACGTAGTAGATAGGCCCTTTTCGTGGCGCAGCGTCAGACCAGTCTTTTTGGAACGGGGCTATTTTGGCTACTTGTCGATCTGATTGCCCGAGTAGTCAAAAAGCCCCGTTCCAAATTAGCTATCTTGCCCCATCGGGCGAGAGCAGGTAAGATATACCGAGCGCCTAGCGCGTTCGATGGGTTCGGATGACGACATGTTCCGAATCTGGTCACGTCCGGAAGGAAGCAGCCATAAGG
>CABMPS010000047.1 GCA_902388545.1 uncultured Collinsella sp. | reverse complement strand
CTCAAACGTAGCGCTCGCCAACTCACCGGCAACCTGCGATGCCGAAACCGAGCTCGTCATATTGGCCATACCAGGCCCTCCTTGCATGCAAATCAGATAAAAAGAAGGGCCACCCGAAGGTGACCCTTGTGTCCAAACGAGTGGACAGACGCTGCGATCTTCTTAGCGCTTCTCGGGGATGCGAGCAGCCTTGCCCACCTTGTCGCGGAGGTAGTACAGCTTGGCGCGACGGACGCGACCATGACGAACGACCTCGAGCTTGGCGATCTTGGGGCTGTGAAGCGGGAAGGTACGCTCAACACCGACACCGAAGGACATCTTGCGGACGGTGAAGGTCTCGCGGGCACCGGCGCCGGCCATGCGGATGACGTCGCCCTGGAAGACCTGGATGCGCTCGCGGTCGCCTTCCTTAATGCGGTAGTGAACCTTGACGTTGTCGGCGACGCGAACCTGAGGAATGTCCTCGCGGATCTGCTGACGCTCGATTGCGCGGATGTAATCCATGTGCAATTCCTTACTCTTCTAGAGGTGCCGTACCACCTTGGCCGGCACGTAGTTGAACAAACGTATTCGAGTATACACGCGCGGGTTTGCACTGCAAGAACAATTTTTTACGCAGACAAAAAGACAAAAACCCGCACATGATAACCGCCCGCCTCAAGAATGAGACGGGCGGTATGAAGGGGCGCTACGCTAGGCGTCGATGCGCAGGGGGCTAGGCGTTGCGCTTGGCCTCGAGCTTGGCCTGAGCGGCAGCCAGGCGCGCGAGGGGCACGCGATAGGGCGAGCAGGACACGTAGTCCACGTCGGCCACGTTAAACAGGCCCTTGATGGACTTGGGGTCGCCGCCATGCTCGCCGCACACGCCAAAGTGCATGTCGGGATTGGTGGCGCGGCCCTTCTCGACGGCCAAGCGCACGAGCTCCAGCACCGCCGTGTCGATGGTCTCGAAGGGATTGTCCTTCAGGATCTTCTTGTGCATGTACAGCGGGATGTACTTGGCCTCGGCATCGTCACGAGAGAAGCCGAAGGTCGTCTGCGTGAGGTCGTTGGTGCCAAAGCAGAAGAAGTCGGCATGATGGGCGATCTCGTCGGCGACCATACAGGCGCGCGGCAGCTCGAGCATCGTGCCCACGGGAATGTTGAGCTCGACGCCCTCTTCGGCGGAAACCTCGGCGATTACGCGCTCAATGACCTCGCGGGTCTGGACATGCTCTGCCGTGATGGAAACGAGCGGAACCATGATCTCGGGGCGTGGGTCGACGCCCTCCTTGATAAGGCGGGCAGCAGCCGTGGCAACGGCGCGAACCTGCATGAGAGGCAGATCGCTAAAGACGACGGACAGGCGCACACCACGCAGGCCCAGCATGGGGTTGGACTCGACCATGCTGTCAATGCGACGCAGGCGGGCGCGCAGGGCAGTGAGCTCCTCCTCAGGAGCGCCGGCGGCCTCCTTCTTGGTGATGGCGACCTCGAGCTCGCGAGGATTATCCAGGAACTCATGAAGCGGCGGATCGAGCAGGCGGACGACCACATCGCGACCGGACATGGTCTTGAACATCGCCAGGAAGTCCTCGGTCTGAACCTTGAGCAGGTCGGCCAGGGCCTGCTGCTTCACGGCCTCATCGTCAGACAGGATAAAGCTCTGGATGATGTTCTTGCGATCGCCCAGGAACATGTGCTCGGTGCGGCACAGACCGATGGCCTCGGCGCCAAACTCAAGAGCGAGCTCGGCATCCTCGGGGTTGTCGGCGTTGACGCGCACGTGGTTGGCGTGACCGTCGGTCTCGTCCAAACGGATCTCATCGGCCCAGGACAGGATGGTGTCCAGGTCGCCGGTGAGCTCGGCCGAAACCAGGTCGACGGCGCCGTCGACGACGATGCCCTGGGTACCGTCGATGGAGATGACATCACCCTCGCGCAGCACGCGGTCGCTGCCCTCGATGTGCACGACCTTCTCGGCAGCGTCGATATGGAAGCGCTCGACACCGCAGACGCAGGGCGTACCCATGCCGCGGGCGATAACGGCGGCATGGCTCGTCTTGCCGCCATGGCTGGTCAGGATGCCCTCGGCGGCGACCATGCCCTTCAGGTCGTCGGGGTTGGTCTCCCAGCGGACCAGAATGACCTTGTGGCCCTCGTTGGCGCGCGCGACGGCGTCATCACTCGAGAACACGACCTCGCCCACGGCGGCACCAGGGCTGGCGTTAAGGCCGCTGGCCAGGGCCTCGTACTTCTTGGAGGCGTCGAACTGCGGGTGCAGGAGCTGGTCGAGCTGCGCGGGATCGATGCGGCTCACAGCCTCCTCGCGGGTGATCAGGCCCTCCTCGACCATCTCGATAGCAATGCGCAGGGCGGCAGTGGCGGTGCGCTTGCCCACGCGGGTCTGGAGCATCCAGAGCTTGCCCTGCTCGATGGTGAACTCGATATCGCACATATCGCGGTAATGATCCTCGAGCGTCAGGAACACGCGCTCGAGCTCCTCGCCTGCGGACTCGAGGCCCGAGGTGGTCTTGAGGTCGGCGATGGGCTCGGTGTTTCGGATGCCGGCGACGACGTCCTCGCCCTGGGCATTCACCAAAAAGTCGCCATAGAACTCCTTGGTGCCGTCGGCCGGGTTGCGCGTAAAGGCGACGCCGGTCGCAGAGGTCTCGCCCTTGTTGCCAAAGGCCATGGCCTGGACGTTGACGGCGGTGCCGAGCTCGTCGGAAATGCCGTGCTGCTTGCGGTAGATGCAGGCGCGCTCGTTCATCCAGCTGCCAAAGACGGCCTGGATGGCAAGGCGCAGCTGGAGCTCCGGATCGTGCGGGAAAACGGGCTTACCGTCGGCGACCTCGAGCTCGGGATACAGGGTCGCCTCGACGTTCTCGGAGAAGATGCCCTTAAAGGTCTCGACGAGCTCCTGCAGGTCCTCGGCCGAAAGATCGGAATCGACGCGAACGCCGGCGACCAGGCGGGCCTGGGTCAGGGCATTCTCGAACAAGTCGGCATCGACACCCATGACGACGTTGGAGAACATCTGGATAAAGCGACGATAGCTGTCCCAGGCAAAACGCGGGTTCTGTGTCTGGGCGATAAGGCCCTGGACGGAATCGTCGTTGAGGCCCAGGTTGAGAACCGTGTCCATCATGCCGGGCATGGAGAACGGAGCGCCCGAGCGGACCGACACGAGCAGCGGATCGGAGGCATCGCCGAGCTTCTTGCCGCAGCGGGCCTCGAGGTCGACCTCGGCGGCAACGATCTCGTCGAGCGCGCCCTCCGGCCATACGTTGCCGGCGCCGGAGTACTCAACGCAAGTCTGGCAGGTAATGGTAAAGCCACCGGGAACCGGCAGGCCGATGCGGCTCATCTCGGCAAGGTTCGCGCCTTTGCCGCCAAGCACAAAGTTCATGGACTTGTCGCCCTCGGTGACACAAATGCCCTGGGCATCGGTTCCAAAACGGTAAACCCTCTTGCAATCGCTCACGATACTTCCCCTTCCATGCGCTCTCGCGCACGACCGTGGTAACGAATCGACCCGCCGGATGCGGGCCGTGAGGGAACTATACGGCGGGATATGAACGGGCTTGAGCAGAGGATACGCGGTTTGGTAAACGTGCTAAAACAGGCGGTAAACGGTAGGTAAAGGTGGTTACCTTATGAAGATACCACTACAAGGAAAGTGCAGGTCGGATGCGATGTTTTTGCTAAATCGCTTTACCATTTATCAGCATTATTTCCAAGTATTCTCTTTGGTTAGCTAAAAGAGCCCCGTCCCAAATTAGCTACCCAAACAACCTTGTCCCAAGTGAGCTACTTTTGTTGAGCGCGGCGGACGGCACGGCGGGCTCTTGCCTCTTGAATCTCTTCGAGGTGAGCAATGATCTCGGCAGCGCTTTCCTCGATGGCTTTGCCGTCGGTACGCACAACAAAGCAGCCTAAGCGCTTCATGAGGGCACGAGCTTCCTCAAGCTCGCCGCGCACGCTCTCGGGCTCGGCATAGGAGCCGGCAACGGCACGAGCGTAGTCATCGCCCAAGCGGCTATCGCGAATTTCGGAAATCACATCGACGGTCGAAATCAGGCCGAACAGGCGCATCGGGTCGACCTCGTAAATCGACTTGGGCGGCTCCATGCCGTGCGCCAGAGGGACGTTGGCAACCTTGTAACCCTGATAGGCTAAATACATCGACAGCGGCGTCTTGGATGTACGCGACACACCCAGCAGCACGATATCGGCACTCGACAGATCGTCGCAACCACGCCCGTCATCGTGCTCAACAAAATACTCCATGGCCTCGATGCGATGGAAGTAACGGTCATCGGTCTTGTGAATCACGCCCGCAACGCCCTTGGGCGGCACGCCAATGAGCGACGACAGCACGGCGAGCGTCGGGCCGATCAGGTCGACTGAACGAATATGCAGCATGCCCAGGTAATCGAGCACGCGGGCGCGAAGCGTCGGATCGACAATGGTATGGAACACGGCAATATCGCGATGGTCGGCATCGACGCGCGGGCCCACAAACGACTTGACCTGCTCTACCGAGGTCACCTTGGACAGGCGCAAGAGACGAAAAGCCCCTTCATCAAATTGCCCGGACGCCGCAAGCACCACCTCACAAGCGGTATCGCCGAGCGAGTCGGAGATAACGATAACGTTGGGACGAGCGGTGACCGGGCAATCCATGCGGGGCTCCTTTTGCGCTTACGCGCAGGCTAGCTTACTTTTTGCGGGCAAGCTCACCGATGTTGGCGATGCCGGAGAAAACGGCCTCGAAGCGGTTGAGCAGCTTAAGGCGATTATCGCGAAGCTGCTCGTCCTTGTCCATGACCATGACCTCGTCGAAGAAGCGGTCGATGGGGGCACGCAGGGCGGCGAGGGCAGCAAATGCGGCCGGGTAATCCTCGACAGCGAGAGCAGCATCGACGGCGGTCCGAGCGGCCTCGGAGGCGTCGGCAAGCGCGAGCTCAACCTCGCCCATCAGGGCGCGGTCGTACTCCGCACCCAGCTCGGGCTTGGAGATGTGCGCGGCGCGGGCATAGGCGGTCGCCAGGTTATCGAACGTCTCAGCGTCGTTCTTGCGGGCCTCGTCGAGGGCGGCGCAGCGGGCGAAGAAGACGGACGGAGCAATGATGTGCACCGCGGAGACGGCGGCAACGGTATCGGCCGGGATCTTCTCGTCGCGGGCCATGCTCACCAGGCGGCCATGGAAGAAGTCGCGAACCTGCTGGGCGACCTCGGCGGCGTCGAACTCAATGCCCTGCTCACTGTAGAGCTCAAGGGCGAAGTCGATGAGCGACGTGGGATCGATCGGCAGACGGTCGCGCAGGATGTTGATGATGCCGATAGCGGCACGACGCAGCGCGTAGGGGTCGGAGGAGCCGGTCGGGGGCTCGCCGATGGCAAAGATACCGGCGATGGTATCGAGCTTGTCGGCGCAGGCCACGATGCAGCCAGCGGTGCCCTCGGGCAGCTCGTCGCCGGCAAAGCGGGGACGATAGTGATCGCGAATGGCATGAGCGACCTCGTCGTTCTCCCCCATCGCGCAGGCGTAGTAACCACCCATCACGCCCTGCTGGCTCGTGAACTCGACGACGGCGTTGGACACCAGGTCTGCCTTGCACAGGTGTGCGGCGCGAGCAGCGTCGGCGGCCAGGTGGGCGCCCAGATGGGCCTCACGGGCAATGGCGAGCGCGAGCTGCTCAACACGCTCGGACTTGGCGAGCACGCTGCCGAGCTTCTCCTGGAAGGCGACCTTGGCCAGACGCTCGCGGAACTCGTCGAGGGAGATCTTCAGATCCTCCTCATAGAAGAACTTGGCGTCGTCCAGGCGGGCGCGCACGACGCGCTCGTTGCCGTCGATCACACGCTCGGCGTTCTCGGGCTTGCTGTTGGAAACGACCACGAACTCACGCGTGAGCTTGCCCTCGCCGTCATAGATCGGGAAGTAGCGCTGGTTGGTGAGCATGGACTCGCAGATGATCTCGTGCGGGACTTTGAGGAACTCCTCGTCGAAGGTACCGACGAGCACCGTCGGCCACTCGCAGAGGTTGATGACCTCCTCAAAGACCTTCTTGGGCGTATCGACATGGCAGCCGGGGCGAGCAGCCTCGACCTCGGCGATGCCGGCAAGGATGGCCTCACGACGACGCTCGGCAGAAAGCACGCCGGCGTCCTCGAGCACCTGCTCGTAGACGGCGGGGCTGGCGACAACATGGTCGCCGGGGCCAAGCACGCGATGGCCGCGCGTGGTGTTGCCGCTCGTCACGTCGGCAAACGACACGGGCACAACGTCCTCGCCCAGAAGACAGCAGATCCAACGGACCGGACGTACAAACGTAGCGTGCTCGTGACCCCAACGCTGGCTGCGGTAGTTGGGCCACTGCAGGCCGGCGATGGTCTTCTCGCACAGGGCCGTCAGGATCGGGGTAGCCGGTGCGGAAGGAATGTTCTTCTCGGCGAACACGTACTCACGGCCGTCGGTGTCCTCGCGACGGACCAGATCCTCGGCACCCACACCGCACTTGCGGGCAAAGCCCTGGGCGGCCTTGGTGGCGTTGCCGTCGGCATCGAAGGCAATGTTAGCCGCGGGACCGCGCTTGACCTCGTGAACCTCATCGGTCGCAGTGGCGACGTTGGCCACGAGCGCAGCCAGACGACGCGGGCTCGAGATCACGCGGACCTCGCCATGGGCCAGACCGGCCTCGTCGAGGCCCTTGGCAATCATGGTGCCAAGCTGCTTGACGGCATTGTTCAGCGGTGCGGAGGGCATTTCCTCCGTACCGATCTCAAACAGGAAATCCTTAGCGTCTGCCATGGCTTACGCCACCTCGCCTTCCTGGTCGGCATTCTCGTTGACTCCGGCGACCTCGGCCATATAGGCCTCGCAGCACGCCTTGGCGACGGCGCGGACGCGCAGGATGTAGTTGGCACGCTCGACCGCAGACAGGGCGCCGCGGGCATCAAGCAGATTGAAAGCGTGGCTGCACTTCATGACGCAGTCGTATGCGGGCAGCGGCAGCTTGCGTTCCAGGCAGGAATGGCACTCGGCCTCGTAGTCGTCAAACTTCTGACGCATCATCTCGACGTTGGCGACCTCAAAGTTATAGGCACTGAACTCGCGCTCGTTCTCGAGGAACACGTCGCCGTAGGTCATGGGCGTGCCGTCGGGCAGATAGCTCCACACCAGATCGTAGACCGAGTTGACGCCCTGGGCGTACATGGCGATACGCTCCAGGCCATAGGTGATCTCGACGGGCACGGGGTCGACCTCGATACCGCCCACCTGCTGGAAGTACGTAAACTGCGTGACCTCCATGCCGTTGAGCCAGACCTCCCAGCCAAGGCCCCAGGCGCCCAGGGTCGGGCTCTCCCAGTCGTCCTCGACAAAGCGGACGTCATGGTCGTTGGGGTCCAGGCCAATGGCGGCAAGAGACCCCAGGTAAAGCTCCTGGGCGTTGACCGGCGAGGGCTTGATGAGCACCTGGAACTGATAGTAGTGCTGCATGCGGTTGGGGTTCTCGCCGTAGCGACCGTCGGCGGGACGGCGGCAGGGCTGCGCATAGCAGGTGCGCCATTCGGCAGGACCGAGCGAGCGCAGCGTGGTGGCGGTATGGAAGGTACCGGCACCGACCTCGGAGTCATAGGGCTGCATAATGACGCAGCCCTGCTCGCCCCAGTACTGCTGGAGGCGCAGGATGATGTCTTGGAAGGAAAGCGATGAAGCGTTCATGCCTCTAATATCCCCTCGTCGAAACGATTACACGGTTAGGTACTGTACTATAGCGGTTTTTAGTCGATAGCGCCGATGCGGTTGAGCGGCCAGTAGCGCACAAGCGCCACAGCGATCAAATCAGAGCGATCGACGGGACCAAAGTAGCGCGAGTCGGCAGAGTTTTCGCGGTTGTCGCCCATCACCCACACGCACCCGTCGGGAACGGTGTAGGGATAACTCACCTGGGCGGCGGGCGCCTGGACCGAAAGCGGCCAGCTCATGCCCGTCGTATAGTCCTCGTCGAGCGCTTGGCCGTCAACGACGACCTTGCCGTCCTGAAGGTCGACCGTCTGGCCGGCCGTGGCGATGACGCGCTTTACCAGCACGTCATGCTCGGATGTGGCATCGGGGTTGTGAAACACCACGATATCGCCCTGTTTGACGGGCTGTCCGAGTTCGAGCGTCACCTTCTGCGCCAGAATCTGATCGCCGATCTCGATCGTGTCCTCCATGGAACCGGTGGGCACTACAAAGGGCTCGACCACAAACGAGCGAATCAAGAAGGTGGCGACCAGTGCGATCGCGATGACCGCGATCCACTCAAAAGCGCCCCTCAACGCGGAATGTTGCGTAGGAACCATATTCACTCCTCGCTCTGCGAATACGAAGCGTCAAGGATCACCTGCGCGTAAGCGCGCTCCTCGGGCGTGAGCCGCGCCGTCTCGATCAAGTCCGGACGCCAGCGGCAGGTGCGCTCGATGGCGTTCTTGCGACGCCAGGCATCGACCTTGGCGTGATCGCCGCTCACGAGCACCGGAGGCACGCCCTCGCCGTTGAACTCGGCGGGGCGGGTGTACTGCGCGTACTCGAGCAGGCCTCCGTCCTCGGCGGTCGAGAACGACTCGTCCACGTTGCTCATCTCGTCACCAAGGGCGCCGGGGATCAGGCGTACGACGGCATCGGCAACGACCATAGCGGGAAGCTCGCCGCCCGTGAGCACGTAATCGCCGATCGACAGGCGCTCGTCGGCATACGCATAGGCACGCTCGTCGACACCTTCGTAACGGCTGCACACAAACAGCAGGCGCTCGCTTTTGAGCAGGCGCTCGGCCACATGCTGCGTAAAAGGCTCGCCGCACGGGGTGAAGAACACCACCGTCGGCTTGGGGCCCTCCGCGCTAATGGCCTCGATGGCCTCGGCGATAGGCTCGACCTTCATGAGCATGCCCTGCCCGCCGCCGTACGGCTCGTCATCGACGGTACGATGACGGTCGTGCGTCCAGTCGCGCAGGTTATACGCCTTAAAATCAAAAAGGCCGGCCTTGCGGGCGCGGCCCAAAATCGATGTGGACATGACGGGCTCAAACATCTCGGGAAAGACCGAAAGGGTCTCAATCAGCATGTTGTCCTCCCTACTTGTCCATATCGATCAGGCCGTCCATAACGTGGACGGAAATTGTTCCTGTGTCGGGAAGATCGAGCACAACCTGCTCGATCACGGGAATCAGTACCTCGCCGTACCGATCGCCCTCGACAACCCAAACATCGTTAGCGGGCGTCGACATGATCTCGACGATCGTACCGAGTGAACCGAAGCGCTCGTCGACCACCTCGCGACCCATCAGATCGGAATAGGCGGCGTCGAGTGAATCGAGCTCAAAATCGTCACGATTTGCCAACACATAGCATCCCGTGATGCCCTCGGCGGCCGTCAAGTCGTCAATGCCCTCAAACGAGACCAGATCGCCATCGCCCGTATCGGTGACGGACACGACCGTGCAAAAGCGGTCGCGCTTGAGCGCCGGCGGCGTCAGGGCGACGCGCATACCCGGCTCTAATACAGAAGGAAGCCCCCGCAGCGGCTGCGCGAGGACCTCCCCCTTCCTTCCGTGCGGCTTGACCACACGGGCGATGTTTTTGTACTGGGACCTCAAGGTCCTAGCCCAGAACCTCTACCTCGACAGCAGTGTCGAGGCGAGCGGCCAGTGCACGGGCGAGCGTGCGAATGGCCTTGATGGTACGGCCACGACGGCCGATGACCTTAGCGACGTCATCCTCGGCGACCGAAACCTCAATCGTGGAGGCGTCGTCACCATCGATGACCTCAAGGCTCACGGAATCCGGGTCGTCGACGATCTGAACAACGAGATATTCGACGAGATCGGCGATGCGATCTGAGAGCATTGCCTCACCCTCGAGCTGTGCAGCGTCAACCTCAGGCACGATTTACTCCTCGGCGCCCTCAGCGGCCTCAGCGGCAGCCTTAGCGGCCTCGGCCTCTTTGGCGAGCTGCTTCTTGGACTTCTTGACGACGGTCTCGGTCTTCTCGCCCTCGTTGGCGGCCTTGACCAGAGCGGCGACGGCGTCGGTGAGCTGAGCGCCCTTGGACTGCCAGTCGGCGATCTTCTCGAGGTCGAGATTGATGGTCTTGGGGGCGGTCATCGGGTTGTAGCGGCCAACCTCCTCGATGATACGACCGTCACGCGGGGCGCGGGAATCGGCGACGACGACACGGTAGTACGGACGCTTCTTAGCGCCGTGACGAGCAAGGCGAATCTTGACTGCCAAAGGAAACTCCTCCAACCAAGCAGCTTTAGGCTGCAACTACAAACAAACAGTTGAACATAATACGCCATCGACGCAAAAGAATCTTCGGTGTAGTCGAGGGCAAATCCATATCTTAGACAAGAATTCGGGATTTGCAAGCACATACACGCACCCCACATGAGCTGCGCGGTATACTCATGACATGGAAAGACGCGAACATACATACGGTTATGAGGATGCCATGGGCGTCACGCCGCCGCCCTGGACGGGTCCGGCGGTGGGCCTCATGGACCTCGATGCGTTTTTTGCGAGCGTGGAGATGCTCGATCATCCCGAATGGCGCGGAAAGCCGCTTATCGTGGGCGGAGACGCCGATTCGCGTGGCGTCGTGTCCACGTGTTCGTATGAGGCACGTCGCTTTGGCGTGCACTCTGCCATGGCCTCGGCCGAGGCGCGGCGCTTGTGCCCGCAAGCCATTTGGACGCACGGGCACTTTGATCGCTACCGCGAGGTGAGCGCGCAGGTCATGGCGATTCTTGCCGAGGAGACGCCGCGCGTTGAGCGCGTATCCATCGACGAAGCCTTTATCGATATCACACCGGGTCGCTTTGCGCCCGAAGACCCGCTACTGGTTGCGCGGCGTATAAGCGACCGCGTGGCAGCGCTGGGAGTGACCTGCTCCATTGGCGTGGGCTGCAACAAGACGGTCGCAAAGATCGCAAGCGAGCGGGATAAGCCGTTTGGGCTGACCATCGTGCGCCCCGGAACCGAGCAGCGCTTTTTGGCCGCGCTGCCGGTATCTGCCATGAGCGGCATCGGGCGCTCGGCCGAGGAGCGACTGCGCCGCATGCGCATCTACACGCTCGGCGAGCTGTCACGTTCACCGGAATCAACCTTGGCCTCTATTTTTGGCGTCAACGGCGAACGCATGCGCCAGCGTGCGCTGGGACTCGAAATATCCGAAGTAACAAGCCTCGATGAGGAACGCGAGGTTAAATCCGTGAGCAATGAGCGCACCTTTGCGAAAGATTTGACTGAGCGTGGGGACATCGAAGCGGCGATTGCGCTGTTGGGAGAGTCGGTTGGACGCCGCCTGCGCCGTCAGGGACTGACGGGCGGCACGGTAACGCTCAAGCTTAAGTATTCGTATGGCAGCGGACGCACGGCGCAGCGGCGGCTTCCCCACCCCACCGACGATGAGAACATCTTTGTGGCGGTTGCGCTCGAAC
>CABMPS010000046.1 GCA_902388545.1 uncultured Collinsella sp. | reverse complement strand
TGGAAGAGGTTGGACGTGCGCGAAAAGAAGAGCTTGTCCTCGGTCGTGACGCCGCGCTTCTTGTCCTGAACCAGGATCTGGAGGAACGCGTCGAAGAACAGGTCGACGAGCGTGCGCTTGATGCGCCCGGTAACGACCTCCTGCTCCCAATACTCCCTCTTCTCCGCCGTGGGCTCGAAGACGTCCTCCCAGCACTCCTTGAACGCCTGCTCGTTCTCGCGGTTGAAGAAGTAGTTCTTGAGGAGCTCCGCCGTCGTCAGGCGCACCCCGAGCGAGTTGATGGTGTCGAATATCTGCTGCTCGTCCTCGCCCTCGGTGAGATCGATGCAGACGAACTGGACGTTCGACTTGATCGTGTTCCTGTCGACCTTCTCTGGGTCGATGTTCTTGAGGAAATAGTTGTAGGCAAGGACGATGGACGAGGAGCCCTCGACAGGCTCGCAGCCCGTGGCGCTGACGACCTTCTCGAAATCCTGCCGGTCGTACTTGCCATGTCTCAAGGCGACTTCGCCGGTCTCCAGGACGAAATCTCGCTCGAACAGCCTATCGGCGTCGATTCTCGCGCAGAGCGCCTTGAAGAAGATGACCATGGTCGTGAGGCGCTGCTGGCCGTCGATGACTGTGCGAACCTCGGACACCTCGGACCAAGTGTTGCCGGAGGAGGCTTGCTTCAGGATGATCGAGCCCAGGAAATAAGGTCGCTTCGAAGCCGTGACGAACTCCATGTCGCCGAGGAAGCGCTCCCATTGCTCTTCTCCCCAGACGTACGCCCTTTGGTAGAAAGGTATTTCGAGCAGGCGCGATCCGTTGAACACGCCGCTTATCGTAGATTTTCCTGCATCCATCCTTAAAGCCCTATCTTTCCTTCGCAGTTGTTACTTATGAGCCAATATCGTCAGTGCGCCGTTCGGCCTCTTAGTATTCCAGGCTCTTGGCATCTTCTCCCAGCAGGCGCTCGAAGACGATACGCAGGTCCTCGTCATCGAGGTAGCCGCCCTCAAGGCAGCCGCGGTCGATGGCGTCGAGCATCGTCTGCTCCTTCTCCTTCAAGCGGTCGTAGATCACGGCGTCGAGGGATAGCTCCCTGCCGTCGCGCATGAACTTCTCGCGCATGAAGTAGTAGCGCGTCTTCTGGTCGTCGGGCAGGCCCAGACGGTGTATGCGGTCCTTTGACTGCAGCAGGTGCACCAAGTTGTAGCTGTACTCGAAATACACCGCGTCGTGGCAGACGCTGTGCAGAGAGACCGACTCGGCAAGCGTCTGCGGGTTGGTCACGAGCACCCTGAAGCGCCCCGCGCGGAAGTCGTCCAGAATCTCGCGTCTCTCTTCCTGTGGCGTGGCGCCGTAGATCGCCTCTGCCGGAATCCCCATGGCGGCGAGGTCGCGGCGGAGGTTGCTGATGCTGCGTACGAAGATGCACCATACTATGACGGGGCGGCCTTCGGCGACGATGCGCTCCACGAGCCGCTCGCACGCCACGAGCTTCGAGCTCGGGCGGCTTCGCTCGATGGCCTCGTAGAACGTCTGCGAGAAGTCGACGTAGTCGATATCCGAGTAGTCATCGCCGACCTGGTCGAGCACGTACTCGAGGTCGCCTGGGTCCACTGCAGAGCAGAGCATCTCGGGGTCGCTCTCGAGCTGCAGGGTGCGTATGATCCTCGCGAGCGCGTTGGGGCAAGACGCGTACAGGACTCGCAGCAATGTGTCCTCATCGGGCGTCGCCTCGACCTCCACGATCTCGTCGGGCTCCGGGCGCGGCACGCCGAGCTCGTCCTTGTTCGTTCGGCAGAAGAAGGGCGCCAGGCTGTCGTTGAGGCTTGCCTGGAGGTCCGCATCGGGCGCGCGGAGCTCGCCCGGCTCGTAGCCGAAGAACGTGTCGTAGTCCTCGGGGTACAGGATGTGCAGCAGGTTGTAGATGTCCTGGTAGGTGTTCGGGATGGGCGTTCCCGTAAGGGCGATCACGAACTTCGCGCCGTCGGCCGCCTCGAGCGCGGCTTCCGCGCGCCTGCCGCCGATGGCCTTCACCCGGTGCACCTCGTCGAAGACGAGCAGGGTCTGGTCGGGGATGATGGCATGCAGCTCCCGCACGTAGCCCGAGAGCGACTCGTAGTTGAACGTGAACAGGTTGCACGCGCCGCTGTCGAGCGACAGCGCGTTGCGCCTGCGCTCGGTCGACATCGCCGCTATGGCGGGGTCTCCCAGCGAGAAGCAGCTCAAAGGCAGCTTATCCCCGAAGGTGGCGACCCACTCCTTCTCCCACGACTCGAAGCCGTTCTTGGGGCAAACCACCACGATGCGGCGCGCGAGCCCCAAATGGCGAAGGTAGGCGAACACGCCGAGCACCGTCGCGGTCTTGCCGGCGCCGGGCACCGAGAAGTCGGCCGCGCGCCCAACCGTCGCCATGAAGAAGGCGTCGAGCATCTGCCGGTCGCGCAGGGGACGCACCATCGAGGCGTTCACCACGTCGCGGAACTCCCGGAAGCGCGGCCCCAGCTGGGGGTCGTCGGCGATGCCCTCGGCGGTCTGCGCCTTGATGGCCAACCCCACCTCGGAGCGCTCGCGGATGTAGGTCTCGCCGGCGTTCACGAAGGCGCCGAAGCTCGGGTCAACCGCGACCTCGACGCCGTGGCCGTCGGCCTCCATGATCGCCTCGAGCATGTCCTGGCACTCGCGAAGGCCCATGCCGCCGTCGAGTAGGATGCGGTCGCGATCGGTGCCGTCGACGGCGCTCGCCGGGTAGTACAGCCAGGCGCGCCATGCGGCCGAGGCCATGAACGAGGCGATGTCTTGCCCCTCGATGCGCAGGTACATGCCGGGGCGCGCCTCGTCGTAGCAGACGACGGCCCTAGGCGCGCTCATCGATCTCACCGATCAGCTCTTCCACCTTGTCGGCGACGGCAACGAGGTTGCGGCGCACCTTCTCGAGCTCGTCGGGTCCCAGCACGTCGAGCATCTCGGGAAGGATCTTCTCGAGCTCGGAGAGGCAGTCGGCGGATTTCTTGGCGGGCGTGTCCATGAGCTTGACGCGGCGCACGGTCTCTCTTGCGCGGTCGCCTGCGCGCTTGAAGCCGTCGACGAGGTTGCCGTCCGAGCGCAGCTCGCTCACCTTCTCGCGCGTGAGGGCGTCGGGACCCATCTTCTCGAGGAGCTCGGACATGGCCTGCAGCTCGGCGGCCTTGAAGTCGGCCTCCGCATCCGTGCCTGCCACGCTGCCGAAGTCTCTCACGTATCGGGTGATGTCGCCCTCGGGCTGCACCACCATGTTGGCGAACATGAGTCGTTTGACAAGCTGTTTGTCGCGCCTGTTGTCGTACTTCTTCAGCACGCGGCTGAACTCGCCCAAGGGGCCATCGACCTTGAGGGCGCGGGCGAGGTGGTACTGCTCGGGGGCCTGGCAGAATTCGAGGAACTCCTCCATGTACTGGGCGCGGTCGACGAGTTTTTTCACCTCCGCCTCGGTCATGCCCGTCGCGTTGCCGTACTCCGCAGGGGTTATGAGGTGGTTCTTAACCACGTCGCGGTATACGCCGACGAGGCGGTCGACGGGATCGTACGCCACCTTCTCCTCTTCGCCGATTTGGATGGCGAGCTCGAGCAGCTTGATGCGCTTGGGGTCGCTGCCTGTGGCGTCGTCGAGGATGGCGGCCTCGAACCAGCCCGCCTCGTTGTTCGCCCGCGCGAGGCGGCGGACGCAGGTCAGGCGTCGGTTGCCGTCGATGACGCGTCCGTCGTTGAGCACGATGCCCGGCCTAAGCTGGCCGCGAAGGGCGATGCTCTTCTCGGTCTTCCTGAGCGCGCCGGGGTTGCTCTCGACGATGAAGTCCTCGATGACGCCGTTGTACTCGTCGCGGCCAAGGGCGAGCAGATCCGCGCCCTGCGCGGAGTTGTACTCGCTTACCCAAGTGGCGATGCGGTCGTTCTGGTCGTTGTAGAACAGCAGATCGCACTTGATGCGGTAGATGTCGAAGTCGCGCGTCACGTTGTCGATGGAGTGCTTCTCCTTGCGACCCGTCGGCAGGACGTTGCCAGTCGCGATCCCTTCCTCAAGCAAGCTCATTTCGTGCCTCCTTCTTCCATGCCTCCATGGATGAGTAATATGCGTCCCCGATGTCGTCGTAGTAGACGTCGGAGTTGTAAATGGTCGTCGTCAGAAGCGGTGCCGGGCACGTGATGCCCAGATCGTTCGCGAGCAGTCTCGGCAGGTCATCGCGCTCGATTCCCTCATGGTGGGCGACGATCCACTCGATGAGGTCGGCTGCGGAAAGCCGCCCCTCGCCTCCGGCGACGAACACCTTGGTTCCGGCGAGCGTGCAGCTGCGCAGGAGCCCTCCCGCGTCGAGCAGTCCCTCGTAGAAGTCGTCGGGCATGTCCAGCCCGTACAGCGGATGCGGAGTGGCGCCGCCCGCGCGCAGGCTCGCCACGGTGAAGGGCTCGCCTTCGGGCGCATCCACGCTCACCGCGGGCGCGTACGACTCGATGTCCGCCATGCGCGCGCCTAGCACGTCGTGCAGCCGCGAGAACGAGATGTAGCTGTCGCCCTCGTAGAGAAGTAAGCGGTGGTCCGAAAGCGCCTGGCGCAGCACCTGGCGGAAGGCGGGGTGCTGCCACACGGCGTTCTCGAAGCCGGCGTCGCCCTTCGCGAAAGACGGATGCTCGGCCAGCAGCCGCGTGAAGTGGTCGTTCGGGGTGCTCCCTTCTCGGAAGAGCAAGCCGCGGTCCTCGTAGTAGCCCGCATCCTCGATGCCGCGGTCGAGCGCTTCGGGCGGATCGTCGGGAAACTCGAAGGCGAAGCGCCGACGCACGAGGCCTTCGTCGCAGATGCGGCCGGCAAGCTCCCGGGCAAGGAAGCCCTCGAGGGTGGGTGCCTCGCGCTCGGTGTCGTGCGCTACGGGCACATCCGCACGGGAGGCCGGGGCGCCCGTCGGGCATTCAGCGACCTCGACGCCAAGCCACTCCGAGAAGCTCACGTCCGCGGGCTCGGCGAACAGGTCGAGCCATATCGCGGCGATGCCTGCGCTGAAGCCGTATTCGCGCTCGTAGGCTTTCGCGGCGACGTTTCTGGGCTCGTCCGCATGGCGCTCGGCGAAGGCGCGCACCTGACGGCGGCGGTCGACCTTGCCGAACCCGACAGAGAGGTGGTCGCCCAGGGTGACGCCCTCGTCTGCGTTCCAGAAGACCTGCTTCAGCTCATCGTAGAGAGCGATGGGCGTGGTGATCCCCACGCGCCTTAGCTCATTGCGCGAGACGCGAAAGACTAGACGGGCGCAAAGTTCGGTATCCTCACGCCGTGCCGCACTCACCGCCGCTCGCGCAGCCTCTGCACGCCCATCCTGTTTGCTGTCGACTACTTCCGCCACGCGCTACGCCTCGCCCAGCTTGGGCCCGAAGACGCGCTCGACGTATGCCTCCAGCGTGCCCTCCTTGGCGAGCTCCGCGGCGTCCGCGAGCTCGAAGTTAGAGTCACATCCTTGGCCGACCTCGTCGTGGAAACCCAGGATGAAGTGGGTGGCAATCTCGTAGATAATCTTGGTGGGCGCGATGCCGAACACCTGATGCTCCAGGATGTGGTCCAAACGCTCGCGGTCGTCCGGGAAGGCGGCCTTCATGCCCTCGCTTCGGTACAGGCGCTTGATGATCTCGGTGATGTAGAGGCCAGACTTCATATACAGGTCGGCGAAGGTGTGGCTCGGGTCATCGAAGCAGCCCGGGTTCTCCTTCTCGAAGAGGTCCACCATCTGAACCACGACGTTGCGCGGCGTGAAGATCTGATTGGTCTTCTGGGGCGGCACGTAGTCGAAGATGTCCTCTGTCTGGGACTCGTCGAAGTAATTGGCCAGGCGTTCGCGCAGCTTGATGAACTCGCTCACGGAGTCGTTGAATACGACCTCGTCGAAGAGGTGCCCAACGAAGCGCTTTACCTCGCCGGTCTCGCCATCGGTGTAGTCGCCGCCATCACGCAAAAGCGGAACTCATCAACGGTGATGCTCGTGACGTCCTGGAAGACGTCAGCGGGGATCACGGTGTCGAAGTTCGCGAGCGTCGTGCCCTCTTCGCCGTAGGCCATGAGGAACGACGGGATGGTACGCGAGAAGCCGCGCAGATGAGCGCGCACCTTGTCCTCGATGCCCTGCTTCTCGTCCTCTTTCTTCGCCGTCTCCACCTCGCGCACCACGGTCTCGCCGGCGCGTTGCACGAGCTCCTCGCGGGAGTCCTCGAGCTTCTGGGCGAGCGTCTGGAACGCCTCCGCTTTCTGCTCGTCATGGCGCTTGTTCACCTCGGCGCGCTCGGTCTCGCTTGTCGCCGCCTTGAGCTCGTCCTTGCGCGACTGCTCGATGCGGCGCGCCTGAATCTGGTAGTCGCCGACCTGGCGGTTGAGTTGGATGTCGGCGTCCGCCTGGACCTTGCGCTCGATCTGCTGCTGCTGGCGCGGCTTGAGCTCGCTGCCGTAGCTCTCCTTGGCGGCCTGTACCAGAGGCGCGGTCACGCTCTGCTTGAAGGCCTCCTTGAGGTTGTCGAGCATCACCCGATCGTCGTCATCGGCCTCGTGGGCTTTCGCGATGTCGTCCATGTGGCCTGAGAATTCGACGGCGATGTCGCCGTAGACCTTCGGCCCGAAGATGTCCGCAGCCTTGCCTACGACCTGCTCGTCGGGAATCTCCACCTCGCCCTCGTCGTTGATGGAGAGCTCGTCGGCCGTGCCCTCATCGATCTCGACCTTGTTCTTCTCGGCGTTCTGTGCCTTGCCCTGCTCGTAGGGATCGAAGCGCTGGATGATCTCCACGACCTCTGCCGGCGCGCGGAAGACGCTCGCGATGTTCTGGAACAGGAAGTTGCTCATAAAGCCGCGCCTGACCACCTCGCGGGCATGGATGCGCCTCGGCACGCTGAGCACCTGCTCGGCGTCGAGCTCGACCATCTGCCCCTCTTCGTCCTCGCCGTAGACGGGGAAGAAGTTCAGCAACTGACGGATATGGCGCTCGCGCGTTTCGACATCGCCGCCGCCGCGCGCGGTCTCGCCGTACAGGTCGTTGGCGAACTGCTCAAAGATAGTAAGCGTGCGCGCCGGGTCGAAGTCGAAGACGTAGGCGTTCTCCTTGCGCGCGTAGTTGCCGCCGCCCAGGTCGAACAGGCACGGGTTCTGGCTGCGGAAGGCCGCCTGCATGTACAGTGCGGGGCTCGCCATGTTCGAGAGCATGAGCACGGCGGTCCACTCCGGCACGGTCACGCCCGTGGTCAGCTGGCCGACCGAAAGGGTGATGGTCCTGTCGTGGTCCTTGATCGCGCGGCGTACCTTGTCGAGCGATTTCTCGTTCTCGTCATCGGCGTCGATCTTGCCGTCGCCAGCAGCGAGTACCACCTCGTAATCCTTGAAGACGGGGTGCGCCTGCAGCTTCTTGGCGAGGGCGCGGGCGGAGTCGACGCGGTTGAGCATCCAGAACGTGTGACGCAGCTCGTCGCGCAGCCCGGGTGTCGAGAACGGGAACTTCTCCTGCGTGGTGAGCGCGTCGAGGAACTTATCCACGTCGGCGTCGTGCACGAAGCCGCCGTTGTGCTTGGTCGAGAAGAACTCGTTGAGGTCGAAGGCGAACTCGGTCTGCTCGCCATCAATCTCCATGCCGCCGCGGGCCTCCTGCTCGACGATGTCGCTCATCTGGTAGGTGAGCAGGTTGAGCTTGGGGAGGTTGGCGTAGGGGTTCGGCTGCTCAGAGTCGGCAGGCCAGTCACGCTTGGCCTGCTGCTCGTCGGCATAGGTCCAGTTGTAGATGGCGTCGTCGGCGAACTTCTCGTTTGCGATGGCCTTGAAGGGCGTGCCAGAGAGGTGCAGCGTGAAGCGGCGCTTGATGTGGTCGAATGCCACGTCGGTCTTGAAGGTGTCCACGCCCTCGTGTGCCTCGTCGATGATGAGCACGTCCCAGGTGAGGTCGGCCACCTCGTCGAGCTTCTGGTACACGCCGCCGAAGCGGATGGAGCCCTTGAGGTCCTGAAGGCTCACGAACTCGATGAACCCCTTGGGGCCTTCCGGGTCGTTGCGGATGGCGCGCAGGTACTCCTCGCGGCTGAGGCAGTAGGGCTTGCCGGTCAGAGCGTCCACGCCGCTGATGAAGCGGTAGCCGCCCTCCAAGCCCACGAACTTCACGTAGTCGTCGTACCAGGAGTTGGCGATGGCAGGGCGGTTGGTGACGATGAGCACCTTCTGCGCGCCGATACTGCGGCACAGGTCGTATGCGGTGAGCGTCTTGCCGAAGCGCGGCTTGGCGTTCCACAGGAACTCGCCGCCGTGCGCGCCGCCCTCGTCCCAATGGGCGCGGGCGAAGGCTCCCGTCTGCTCCACTGCGCGCTGCTGCTCGGCGCGCAGGGTGTAGGAGGCAGCGCCGGGTGCGTCCAGCACGCCGTCGGTGTCGCGGAACCGGTAGAACTGCTGGTGAGACTCCTCGCCGCTAATCTTGAACCATTCCTTCTTGGGTTCGCGCTCGACGCCCTGCTTCTCGAGGTAGGCGTGGAAGTCGGTGTCATGGAACGTGCCCGCACGGTGCTCCCACGTGGCGTTGCCGCTCCACTCCAGATGCCACTGCACGTCGGCGGTGTGCGTTTGCTGTTTGATTCGCTCGCGCACGTCCTGCTCGGTGTAGCCGATCTTGGTCCAGCCGTTGTGGCGGACGATCTCGGGCGTGGTGTAGGCATAGATCTGCGACACCGCGGGAGCGGTGGTCTCGATGATCTGGGAGATGTCGATGCTCGCCATTGCTAGTCCATCTCCTTCACATGGGATTCGATGAACTGAATCTCCTCGTCGTCGAGGCCGTACTTCGCATAGAGCTGACGGTCGATGTCAGCAACAGACTGCGACCAATCGATGTCGGAGTCAGAAGTAAAGTCCTGTAGGGGGACATACTTCCATTTTGGTGCGGGATTGTGCTGCGTAATCTTCAGAATTCCGAGCATGGTCCGAGCGAACTTCGATTTTATGTATTTGAGGAGAGCCGTAGCTTCCGCTTCGGAATTGAAACTGCCAATGCTTATGAAGGACTGCGTATGCCCTATTAAGGGCCGCCCTATTAAGGGCGTAGAAAGCACTTCTCCAAGCGCGCCCGATCCGTTGGCGGCAGGAACAAGTACTTTCCATTTGTCGAGGTTCGGATGCGGAGCGATATATCTGGCGGAAATGAACTTGTAAGCTCTTCCGGCGCGACCTCTGCCAAAGATTCTGATGCAACTATCTCCGTCGCCAGGCATCTCGTCAAAGAAAACTACATTGTTAAGGTTGTCGAGAACGTTTGTCTTAAGGTCATAGTCGTGGTTCTTGCTCAACAGACCATGGTCGTCGTCAACATAACGAATCTCGGGATGGTCTTCGTGCATGGCTTCAGTGAAGTGGTAGCTATCGGCCGCGAAGATGATATCGCCGAGGGGTTGGATGCCATGTTTTACAACCTTCTCTTTGATGGTACGAAGCTCATCGAAATGTGTGAACACTTCTATCGCACCGAAATCCCGATCAGCATCTCGATAGGTAACGGCAACACCGCCCTTGATGTCGGTATTCGGAAAGGCGCTGGACGCATCCGCTTTATAGCTCATCACTTTGAAATGGGGGTCGTTAAGCATCTTCCTGTTCCAGGCCTTTGGGGTTGAGCCGGCGTCAAATAGGAATCTAGCGGGAGTGACAAGCTCCACCTTGTCGGAAACCTTGAACGCCGAGTCCATAAACTCGTGATAGATGGGCGGTGCATAGGTCTTATTGCCAGAATCTTGTTCCGCCACTGAAAGCTGATATGGGGATTACCGATTACCGCATAGAACTTCTTTCCCATAATTGCTGCCTCACCTTTCAATGCGGCGAACTCGAAGGGCTCGCCGTTCTGCCAGTCGTATATCACGCAGAGGGGAACCGTTTCCCTTGGCTCCTCTTCTTTGGTCTCTTCGGTTGTCTCGTCGGGGAATACGTCATCGAACAGGTCGAAAAGCGACGGTTGCATCGGCTCCGGCTCGGGCTCCTCGAACGTCCCCAGGGTCGACTCCACCTCGGCGCCCATCTTGTTGGTGGGCACGGCGTCTGTGAAGCCGTTCATCTGCCAGAAGTTCCAGGAAACGATCCATGCCGCCTGCTCGAGCTCGTCCTGTTGGGGGCCCGACCCCCAGCGATTGCGGAGATGCTCGACGAACGTCTCGAGCACATTGACGCGAGCAATAAGCAGGTTGTCGCCCTGGTACTCGAAGCCGTACGTCGCGCGCAGCGCGTCGAGGGCCCGGCGCACCCATTCCTTGCGAGTCTTGGTCTTCTCGGTCACAACGCGAAGCTTGCGGTCAAGGAAGCCTACGCGCTCGCTTACGGGTAGCTCGTCTCCCGTCACGGTGTCGTAGCGCGAGCACACAAACGGCGCCTCGCCACACGTGATCTCGAGCCGCGTAGCCTCCACGTATGCGCGCCAGCCGTGTCCCTTTGACTTTGGAAATTCGATTGGATCACTAGTCGGCGTCCATGTATTGGCGCCATCATCCGCAACGATCTCGGTGTTGAAGACATCGCGCCGGCCGAACCAAGCCTCGTCCAAGTCGTTGTTCATCTGATTGCACAGCCATGACGGGGTGAACACCTCGGCGCGGCTCTTGGTGCGCTGGGATTGCTTCTCCTGCTCTTTGGCGATGCGCGGCTTGATGACGCCGGAGTTCATGCCCGTGATCTTCTCGACGGTCATCTCGTCATCGCCCATGTAGCCGTCGCCTAGGGCCTCGTATTCGTTGTCGGCCCATATGATGTTGCGCCCCGTAGTGCGGTCGCACAGCAACGTCTTGAGAATGAAAGTCGGGTATCGGCGGTCGAAGGACTCTATGAAGCCTTCGACCGAGATGTCGTGCATTGGCTCCGTCACGGGCTATTGTCCCTTCTTCGCGAGCTCTTCGATCATGCAAGTGCGCACAAAGGCGGAGAAGCTCATGCCGCGAAGGGCAGCCTCCTCCTTCGCCGCGTCGCGCAGGGTGTCGGGGATGCGCAGGGTCACAGATACCTGGTCGCCGTTTACCAGGAAGCTCCTGATCTCGGTCTCGCCGGGGTTACCCTTGATGAGCTCCTTATAGCCGTTAGACATTCGCGCCTCTATCCCTCGAAATGCAATACAAATGCGTTTTCTGAATTATAACGCAGCGGTACGCCGCGGCACTGGGAATAGGGGGACATCAGCCGCTCGGACACAATGCGACACCGGGCGGCGGAGAAGATCATCCGGCCGGAATCAAGGAACAGTTTCCGGACCGGGTTTCGTTCCTCAGTTATCGCGCGGTTTGACTTTGGCCCGCTCCTCCGCATAGAGGACCTCGTTCTGAGCCTCCAGGATGCGCGCCGCGTCGCCGATGCGCTCGGCACACCTCTCGCTTATAGACCTCAGGGCCAGGACCCCCTCGACGTCGAGCGGGTCCAGCTGGTCGGCGTGAGCCAGGGACTCGAGCAGCTGGTCCAGGCCCCTCGCCAGCCTCCCGGCATCTGCCACCGCGTCGAGCAGTTCGAGGCGCTATATCTTTTCTTCGTAACCCAACATCTGCTTGTCTCCTTCTCTCAATGCTCATGTACGGTAAGGAAGCAAGCAACCGAAAACAAGAGATAGACCGCCA
>CABMPS010000045.1 GCA_902388545.1 uncultured Collinsella sp. | reverse complement strand
AAGTTCGATCCTGAAGGTGTACTCCACTACACCAAAGTATTCGCTCGGGAAATGTCACCAGCGCAGCCAAATCCACCGTCCTTCATATCCAAACTCAACAAAACCGCAGGTCACGGCTATATAGATACGCCCGGAACCGTGTATCTAGAGGTTTTCGTTGACAGCCCCCAAGGTTGCATCGTATTATCTTTTTCGTTCGCGGGGGCGGCGGTCCAAAAGACCAAAGGACCTGCGGATACTTGAACGATTGGGAGTTTGCCCGAGTGGTTAATGGGGACGGGCTGTAAACCCGTTGGCTCTGCCTACATAGGTTCGAATCCTATAGCTCCCACCCGTCAAGTGCCTGTATAGCTCAGTCGGTAGAGCACTTCGTTGGTAACGAAGAGGTCACCAGTTCAAGTCTGGTTGCAGGCTCCATCCGGCGGTGTAGCTCAGTTGGTTAGAGCACACGGTTCATACCCGTGGCGTCACTGGTTCGAATCCAGTCACCGCTACCATAGGTAACACGGTGGCTTCTCAATAGTATGTTGAGAGGCCACTATGGTATAAAGGCAAAGTCCCGTCCGGGGACGACCTGTTTAGAGGAGGGCTTTATGGCCAAAGAGAAGTTTGAGCGCACTAAGCCGCATGTTAACATCGGCACCATTGGTCACGTCGACCACGGCAAGACCACGCTGACCGCTGCCATCACCAAGGTTCTCTCCGAGACCGAGGGCTGCAAGGCTGACTTCACTGCGTTCGAGAACATCGACAAGGCTCCCGAGGAGCGCGAGCGCGGCATTACGATCTCCGTCTCCCACGTTGAGTACGAGACCGCTTCCCGTCACTACGCTCACGTTGACTGCCCGGGCCACGCTGACTACGTCAAGAACATGATCTCCGGCGCTGCTCAGATGGACGGCGCTATCCTGGTCATCGCTGCTACCGACGGCCCCATGGCTCAGACTCGCGAGCACATCCTGCTCGCCCGTCAGGTCGGCGTTCCCTACATCGTCGTCTTCCTGAACAAGTGCGACATGGTCGACGATGACGAGCTTATCGACCTCGTCGAGATGGAGACCCGTGAGCTCCTCTCCGAGTACGATTTCCCCGGCGACGACATCCCCGTCATCCGTGGTTCCGCTCTGGGCGCTCTCGAGGGCGACGCCAAGTGGATGGACGCTATCCGCGAGCTCATGAACGCCGTCGACGAGTACATCCCGACGCCTGCTCGTAACAACGACCTCCCGTTCCTGATGGCCGTTGAGGACGTTATGACCATCTCCGGCCGTGGTACCGTTGCTACCGGCCGTGTCGAGCGCGGTGAGCTCAAGCTCAACGAGCCCGTCGAGATCGTCGGCATCAAGGATACCCAGAACACCGTCGTTACCGGTATCGAGATGTTCCGTAAGTCCATGGACTTCTGCGAGGCTGGCGACAACGTCGGTCTGCTGCTCCGCGGCATCAAGCGCGAGGACATCGAGCGCGGCCAGGTTCTCTGCAAGCCCGGTTCGGTTACCCCGCACACCAAGTTCACCGGTGAGATCTACGTTCTGACCAAGGAGGAGGGCGGCCGTCATACCCCGTTCTTCGATGGTTATCGTCCTCAGTTCTACTTCCGTACCACCGACGTTACCGGTACGGTCAAGCTCCCCGAGGGCACCGAGATGGCTATGCCTGGTGACCACATCACCATCGAGGGCGACCTCATCCACCCGATCGCCATGGAGGAGGGCCTGCGCTTCGCTATCCGCGAGGGTGGCCACACCGTCGGTTCGGGCATCGTCTCCACGATCATTGAGTAAATTAGCTCTTTGATATAGCTGACTTAGAGAACCCGGCACTTATATGGGTGCCGGGTTCTTTTCTGCAATGGATATTGAGCCGTTGCTGGTGTCGAGAGGATCGATAATGGTCCTGGATGCACCGTCGATTAGATCTCGATGGCTTCATTGATGTGTTCCAAATATGAATGGATCCACCGAGAACCAATTGACTCGAGGTTTTCATTGACAGCACTTACGTGGAGCTGATAAAGTAACAACTCGTGCCCGTACGGGGCGGAAATGAAAGGTTCAGGATACATGCGTACTCTAGTTACTCTTGCGTGCACTGAGTGCAAGCGCCGCAACTATACGACCACCAAGAACAAGTCGACCATGCCTGATCGTATGGAGATCAAGAAGTATTGCCCCTGGTGCCGTCACCACACGCTGCACAAAGAGACTCGCTAGTCTCTAGTCACATACGCCAGTAGTTCAATTGGTAGAGCATCGGTCTCCAAAACCGAGTGTTGAGGGTTCGAGTCCTTCCTGGCGTGCCAGTCATTATTCCGTAAGCTCCCAATTGGGGGCTTACGGTTTACTCATGTATAAGCGCATTGCGCGGAGGTAACCCAAATGGCCAACAAGAAGAACAAGAAGAAGGCACAGCAGCAGGCGCCTGCCAACAACGCTGCCGCCAACTCCAAGGTTGAGGCCAAGAAGGCCGTTGCCAAGAAGAGCGAGAAGGCTGCGAAGTCTAAGAAGAACGAGAAGCCTGGTTTCTTCGCCCGCACCAAGAAGTATTTCGCTTCGGTGAAGTCCGAGATGAAGCGTGTCACGTGGCCTGACAAGAAGGAGCTCGTGAACTACTCGGTCGTCGTTTGCGCTTCTCTGGTCGTCGTCGGCGTCGTCATCGCTCTGCTCGATGCTGGCTTTGGCGAGGCTCTTGCTCTGTTCTCCGGATTGAGGGGCTAAACCATGTCTAAGCGTTGGTACGTCGTTCACACTTACTCTGGATACGAGAACCGCGTTAAGTCCGATCTCGAGCATCGCATCGAGACTATGGGCATGCAGGACCGTATCTTTGATATCGAGATTCCTATGGAGCGCGTCACCGAGATTAAAGAGGGTGGCAAGCGTGAGACCAAGGATTCCAAGATCTTCCCGGGTTATGTCCTGGTCCGCATGGAGATGGATGACGATGCTTGGACGTGCGTTCGTAACACGCCTGGCGTCACCGGTTTCCTGGGCGGCAACGGCAAGCCCGCTCCGCTTTCCCGCGACGAGTACAACAAGATGACTCGTCGTCCCGGTAAGGGCGATTCGCCCAAGCGCACCTCGGTTGATATTCAGGTCGGCACGTCCGTCCGCGTCACCGATGGCCCGCTTACCGACTTTGATGGCAAGGTCTCCGAGGTTAACACCGAGGCTGGCAAGCTCAAGGTCACGCTGATGATCTTTGGCCGCGAGACGCCGGTCGAGCTCGACTTTAACCAGGTCGCTGTCATCGCTTAAGTTTTCGTCCGTTCGCGCGAGCGTGCTTCTTCTGTGACTGCTCATCTCAGGAGTGCTTCTAACACGTGCGTGCTTACGATATAGCAAGTACTTCACACTCGTGATTCGAAAGGAATGACCATGGCTGAGAAGAAGGTTGCCAACGTCATTAAGCTCCAGATTCCTGCTGGTGCAGCTAACCCCGCTCCTCCCGTCGGCCCCGCTCTGGGCGCTGCTGGCGTGAACATCATGCAGTTCTGCCAGGCCTTTAACGCCGAGACGCAGGACAAGAAGGGCGACATCATCCCCGTTGAGATCTCTGTCTACGAGGATAAGTCCTTCTCCTTCATCACCAAGACCCCGCCGGCGGCTCACCTCATCAAGAAGGAGCTGAACCTCAAGTCTGGTTCCGCTAAGCCCCAGGCCGACAAGGTTGGTCAGCTCTCCCAGGAGCAGCTCACCAAGATCGCCGAGATCAAGATGCCGGACCTCAATGCCAACGACATTGACGCCGCCAAGAAGATCATCGCCGGTACCGCCCGTTCCATGGGCGTCACCATCGCTGAGTAGCGATTTCTTTAGGTAACGACGGGTGCTCCGACCGGGGCACCCGTTAAATGTGTGCAATAGGGCACACGATACGATGTGGGAGGGCTCACGCCCGTTTAACCACAGGAGGTAATGCACATGGCTAAGCATGGTAAGAGCTATAACGCCGCTGCCGAGAAGATCGACCGCGCCACGCTCTACACCCCCCTTCAGGCTGCCAAGCTCATCAAGGAGCTCGACACCGCCAAGTTCGACGAGACCGTCGAGGCCCACTTCCGTCTGGGCATCGATACTCGTAAGGCTGACCAGAACATCCGTGGTTCCATCTCCCTGCCCCACGGCACCGGCAAGACCGTTCGTGTTGCCGTCTTCGCCGAGGGCGAGAAGGCCCGCGAGGCTGAGGCTGCCGGCGCCGACATCATCGGTTCCGACGAGCTTGTCGCCCAGATTCAGAAGGGCGAGATCAACTTCGACGCCGCTATCGCTACGCCGAACATGATGGCCAAGGTTGGCCGCATCGGTAAGATCCTTGGTCCCCGTGGCCTCATGCCGAACCCCAAGCTCGGCACCGTGACCATGGACGTCGCCAAGATGGTCTCCGAGCTCAAGGCTGGCCGCGTTGAGTACCGCGCCGACCGCTACGGCATCTGCCACGTGCCCCTGGGCAAGAAGTCCTTCACCGAGCAGCAGCTCGTCGAGAACTACGCTGCCCTGTACACCGAGATCCTGCGCGTCAAGCCCTCTTCTGCTAAGGGCAAGTACGTCAAGTCCATCTCCGTGTCTTCCACCATGGGCCCTGGCGTCAAGGTCGATCCCGCTATCCAGCGCGACTTCCTGGCTGAGTAACTAACAGTTACTGCCTGAGCAAAGCAAGCATTGCTAAAGAGACCCGGTTCTGCCTCGTGCAGGACCGGGTCTCTTGCTTTTGAGTCAACGAAACCACCACGAAGGGGACAGGCACCCTTGTGGTGGTTTTACTTGTGTTGTACTTTAGCGCGATGTAGTACTACCCGAGGCCGAAGGGAGCCCAACATGTTTAAGAACACGCAACAGCTCCTAGGCCTAGCGCTACTAGATTGGATAGCGCGCTAGGGTTGTAATCTCGCTATAACGATTTGTTGTACCCGGGTGCGCTATCGTCTGCCGCTTTCAGGCGTGATGAGCGACACGGGTATTTTTCTATCTCTAGGCCTTCTCTCTCTCCTGAAAGCCATCTGTCATAAAACGGTCAATCAGGAGGAACATATAAGCCGCAAAATCACAATCTTTGACGCCACCCTGTGCGACGGTGAGCAGTCGCCGGGCGCCAGCATGAATACCGAGGAAAAGCTCTTCATCGCCCGCCAGCTGGTGCGCATGAACGTGGACGTTATCGAGGCGGGCTTTCCCATCTCGAGTCCTGGTGACTTTCGCTCCGTACAGGAGATTGGCAAGATTGCGGGCGACCGATGCACGGTATGCGGCCTGACGCGCGCTGTCGACAGGGATATCGAAGTGGCTGCAGAGGCGCTCAAAACGGCCCAGAGGCCCCGTATCCATACAGGGCTGGGTGTGAGCACCAGTCACCTGCGCGACAAGCTCCATATGACTGAGGAAAGGGCAATTGAGTGAGCGATCCATGCCGTCAAACATGCTCGCAAGTTCGTTGACGATGTTGAGTTTTATGCCGAGGATGCCGGCCGCTCCGATCAGGAGTTTCTGGTGCGCATTATCGAGGCGGCCGTAAAGGCCGGTGCCACGGTCGTGAACATCCCCGATACGATGGGCTACAACATGCCGTGGGACTTTGGCGCCCGCATCCGTGACCTGCGCGGGCGCTGCGGGTGCGGCCGGTCAGCGTGCGGTCGACGTGATGGAGTATCGCGAGTACGAGATTGAGCGCATTGCGCGCCAGGCATTTGAGGCGGCGCGCAAACGTCGCGGCAAGGTGACGAGCGTTGATAAGCGCAACGTGCTGGAGACGAGCCGCATGTGGCGCGAGATCGTGCATCGCGTGCAAGACGAGGAGTACTCCGACGTGGAGCTTGAGGACCTGCTCGTCGACAACGCCGCCATGCAGCTCATCAGTCGACCGGCAGACTTTGACGTCGTGGTGACGGAGAACATGTTCGGCGACATCCTGTCCGATGAGGCGGCTCAGATTACCGGATCGCTCGGTATGCTTGCCTCTGCCTCGCTGGATGATGGCGTATCGCTGTTTGGGCCGAGCGCTGGCAGCGCTCCTGACATCGCGGGGCTCGGCGTGGCCAATCCGCTGGCTCAAATCTTGTCGGTGGCGATGCTGCTGACCTACGCGCTCGACATGGGCGAGCAAGCCGCGTGGATCGAGAGCGCCGTGGCGCGCGTGCTCGACGAGGGCTGGCGCACCCGTGACATCGCCGATGTCAACACCCCGGCAGATAAGATCCTCGGCACCACGACGATGGGCGACAAGGTCGTCGCCGCGCTGTAGGCGATGCCGATTCAAGCTGTCAAATATCTCAATCTGTAACATCTAAGGGGCAAAATCGTTCCTACCTGTTACAGATTGAGATTTTCGGCCGAGCATCCGTGGTCTGTCTCGATCTGTAACAGCTAACCGATTATTTGGGCCCTACCTGTTACAGATTGAGACAAACCGTTGGGACAGGTCGGACGAGTCAGCAAAACCACCACAAAGGTGCCGTTCCCCTTCGTGGTGGTTTTTAGCGCAACGAGGTGTTCCCAGCCGACCATACGGGCGGCCTTGCGCTCACGCTGCTCGATGACAGCGCATCTTTAGACGCGAAGTGCGGAACCGGGTGCATATACGAGCCGCGTAGCGTTACGAATTCATGGGAATGACCGTATCGCCAATTTGTACGCTTGCAATCTTGTCTGTGTCACAAACTTGCGAGAACGGCCAGGTCTTGTGGACATCAGTGGTGCCGTTATCCAGTTTATTTGCGAAATAGCCGCTGTGGCTGGTTGCGTCCTCAACATGACCGTCTTTGAACGTCACGATGAGGGGTATGTTGCCAACGGCATCCATAGACTCCTCCATGTTTTGAGACATCTTGCCGCTGTTGTTGTCGTGTTCGATGGAACGATCTATGTTGTAGCGGACTGAAACGCCAACGCAGGATACGGTGGCCTCTTGAATCGTCGCCTTGGTGCCGTTAAAGTTGACCGATTTGGGCGTGGGAATCGTAACGGATGTATCTTCGTAATTCAGCTGGAACTTAAGATCCCATGGGCCCGTAAGTATTTTCTTATACTCGGGAAGCTCTTTGCCAGCACGTGGCACAACGAGAGAGTTGATATGCGTGCGGACGGTCCTGCCCATAAGGCCGGGTGATTCAACGCTGAACTGTGCAAAGTATTGAATGCTGGAGTCATTGGGGTTCTTGTCAATGAGCCATGATTGGCCTTGGCCGCCATGCTCGCCATCAACGTATACGTTTCCATCGACACTTCCGGCGATAGTTCCGTTCTCGCCCGGCTCGGAAAGCTTTTTCAGGGCAGCGGGATCGTCGAACGTAAGCGTATAGGCGATGGTAACCATATCCTTGTCGCCCATGATGGCGTCGGCGGTCACGGTGACTCCGTTGTTGGAGCAGCTAGCACCGACGGGCCGGCCAATACGGTCGATGATCTCGGTTTGAGAAGCGGGTCCGTCAAAGATGTCGGAAAGCATGTCAGAAGGAAGCGGCAGGACGCCTGTTGCCATAGCCGTGCCAGCGCCTCCAATGACGATAGCGAGGACTGCCGTTACAGCGGCAATGCGAGCGACTGTTCTTACGGGATGGCGGGCGATGCGCGGCTTGCGTCGCGTGCCATTAAAGTTGCTTTGAGCGGTCGCCGCATCGCTCGAGGCGACGGACTGAGCAATCGAGTTTGCCATGTGCTGCTTCGCATTATCGGTAAACGAAATGTGCTCCAGGGCGTGGCGATAGTCATTCGAATTCGTAGTCATTGTGGTCTCCTTTCAAGGAAAGCCGAAGTGACGCACGTCCGCGGCTAAGGTGCTGGGCGGTTGCAGCTGGCGTCGCGTGAACGGCGTCTGCGATTTCCCTGATGCTCATGCCTGCGTAGTAGTGCAAAAAGATGGCGATGCGCTGTGCTTGAGGCAGGGCCGTGACAGCGGAAAGAATGGCGCAGTCGCGTTGCGCGAATTCTTGCTCGGTATGTGTTACGGGTGCGCAGAAATCGGGGAGCGAATCGAGGTCGACAACCGGGTGATTCGCGTGCGTACGGCCGATATCGCGACATGCGTTCAGTGCGACTCGGATCACCCAAGCACGTTCGTGTTCGAGCGAGTCGAACGGTTGAGTGCGTTGGAGAATCTTGATCAGCGTGTCCTGGCAGATGTCTTGAGCGTCGTCAGCGGATCCAAGGGCCGAATAGCACAATCGAAGGATGAGGTCGGAATACGTGTCGACCAAGCGCTTTGCTTCCCGCTCGATCTGATCGGCATCGCATCGGAGCGTGCTATTGCGGTTACGGCGTGCAGGCATAGTGTCACCTCCAATTGGTCGTGGTGGATATAGGGAAGGCGTCTCGCGAGGTCCCTCTACATACAACACGGTCGAGACTGCATAAGTTGACAAAAAAAGACGGCACGTGAGCGCCGTCCTTACAAAACAATGAGTGTTCTCGTTAATTACACAAGCACCGTGATGGACAGGTCGGACGAGTCAGCAAAACCACCATAAAGGTGCCTATCCCCTTCGTGGTGGTTGTTGGCAGTTACCAGGGGGTTCTGGCGGTTGAAGACTCGATTGCTTCGTGGCGTTTGAGCTCGCGGCGCATGGTTTGCGCGTTGAGCCAAGCGGCCTTCCAACCGCGCGTGGGGTAGCGCGCCTCGTCAATTTCGATCTTGGTATAGCCGCAGGCGTTGACAATCTTCGTTCCGCATGGGTGTTGGCGCTCGCGTTGAAAGTTGGGGCCGTAGCTTTGGTGCACATGCCCGTGAATCATATAGTCGGGACCCCAAGACTCAAGAGCCGCATTAAAGCACTCGAATCCTCGATGCGGCAGGTCGTCCAGGTCGCCCATGCCTGCGACGGGTGCATGGGTAAGTAGAATATCGCATCCGTCTACCAGTGCGATTTTTCGCGATAGCTTGCGCATGCGTTTTGCCATCTCGCGCTCGGTATACATGTTCGCGCCGTCGCGGTAGCGCATGGAACCGCCCAGACCCGCAATGCGAATACCTCGGTACACATATACGCTGTCCTCAACACAAATGCACCCGCCCGGTGCATGGCGCGCGTAGCGGTCGTCGTGGTTGCCACGAACGTACACAAGCGGTTTGTTGATGACAGTGACCAAAAACTCAAGATAGTCCGGATCCAGGTCGCCTGCGGATAGAATCAGGTCAACGTCCTCAAAGCGCTCCTTGCGAAAGCACTCCCACAGGCATCGCTCTTCGGTATCGGCTATGGCAAGGATTTTCATAGGGCGCGGACCTTCGGCTCATCGTCGAGTTGCGGAATGGTGCCCACCACGTTGTCGGCCAGCCAGTCCATCTCGACGATTTGCGTGCTCGGCAGTGGGGGAAAGCCCTCGATCTGCACCACGCCGTCTTGGCTATGGAGCTCGCCGCCAAATGGATTGATGGAGCCCTCGACGATGCCATTGCGCAGTAGCTGAACAAGCTTGCGCGTCTGATAGGGCAGGCCCGGAGCGTAGCGAATGTCGATAACGCCCGAGCTCATACCATACCAGTAGTTGACGGCGCGAACCTGGCTGTTGTCACTGGTCTCATCCCAGGTGCCATGCAGCAGGCTTCGCACGATAAGCTCGTAGTAACGGCCCCAGTTCCATACCGGCATGGCGATGCCGACGACCTTGCCATCGACCAGGCGGTGGAGTCCGTAGGCCGTGGGGTCCTCCAGCGACTTGGACATGTCGACACCGGTCATAACACTCACGCCTTCGCGGCACATGGCCTCGGCAAGACCGCCGGCGGGTACATCGCCCCAGGTGAGGATTACCTGCGCGCGAGGGTCGAGCAGCGAGGCGCCGATGGCAAAGGCGTTGATCTCGCTAAGCGCGCCCGACGCAAAGACCGACGCGTGGTAGCCAATGCGATGGTTGTCCGCCATGCTAGCCGCAAGGGCGCCCAGGAGGAACTTGGCCTCGTACATCTTGCCAAAGTACGAACGGACGCTTTGGTGGGGAAGGCCGATAGAACAGTTAAGGAACCGAACCTGGGGATACTCAACGGCTGCCCTGAGCGTGTATTCCATCAGGCGGTGCGAGGTCGAGAAGATGACGTTGTCTCCATGTTTGACAGCCGTTTCCACGGCGGCGTAGAACACGTCCGGATCGTGGCAGTCCTCGAACGCCTCGGTGCGCACGATACCGCCAAAGTGCTCGTCGAGATACTGACGCCCTTGGTCGTGTAGGCTGTCCCAGCTCGACGTTGCACAAGGGAATTCATGGATAAAGGCGATGCGCAGGGGATTGGCCGCCGAATAGACGGTCTTGCCCATAAAGAAGTTGAGCACACCGGAGGTGGACTTGGCGGGCGACTCTTCCTCATCGACACTCGGCGCTTCGACAAGATCGACCTTGTCCTCGTCATTTTTGCCGGCAATGACCAGCTCGCGCCAAATTTTGCACAGGCGGTTTACGACGATATCCGTCGGCGTATCCAGCAGGCGGTCCTGGTTGTACACATTGAGGTAGACGAGCATGGCGTCGGCGGGCGTAATGTCCAGGTGGTCGCCGCCCGCGCGAAGGTAGGCGCGCTTAAAGAGCAAGAAGGTGTGGCGCAGGTAGTCGACCTTTTTCTGCGGCCATTTTTCGATAAGGTTCTGACCGAGCATCTTGGCGAGTGTCTCGTAGCTTCCCTCACGCGAGAACTCGATCTCGTATAGGGGGCAGACGCGCCAAAACGCGCAGAACTCACCGTATAGGCGGCTTTCGACGGAATCCCATGTGCCGGGGTAGAGACGGGTAATCTTGGCCGAAACCGTCGGGGCGTCCAGGAATTTGAGGACGCTGACGCGCTTGTTGCCCTCTTGGACGTAAAACCGATGCATGAACTCGGTGACGATGATGGGGTCGCGATAGCCCTCGGTCACCTGGATGTCGTAGAGGTTGGACCACTTGCGGGCGAACTCGGTGCTAAATGGCAACAGGGGCATAAAGTTGCACGAAAAGGCAGACTGACGGCCCTTGGTAACCGTGCCGACGACCATTTCGAGCGGAATATCCCGCAGGCCGACGCTCTCTCGCTGACCTAAGGGGAGCTGCGCTCTTCCGATCTCGAGGTCCGTAAGGTACGGGTGCTCGCTTTGGCTGATGGCGCGACGGCGTCCCTGCTCGCCGCGCTTGCGTGCTTGACGATAGGCCTCTTCCATGGTGTCTACTCCCTTAGTCGTTTAAACAACGATATGAACCATGGTACCACGATGCGAAACTACCACAAAGGTGCCTGTCCCCTTTGTGGTAGTTTAGGCGATGATGGGGGCGATGGCACGAATGCAGGCGTCGGTTGCCGTGAAGGTGGTGCTATCGTCGCTGACGATAAAGATGATTTTGCCCTTGACGCCAAAGTCGCCGATCTCGCTAAAGAGCACGTACGGCTCCTTGTCAAAGCCAGAGATGGGAAGCACCGCGGCCTTGGTGGCGTCGGTAAGCTCATCTGCCAGCGCGTCCAGCGAGGCCCACTTAGACGTGTCCTTTACGGCAACGGGCACGGCCACGCGCCCAAAGGGCATCAGATGCACGAGCGTGTTCTTGGAGATGTTGGAGTTGGGCACAATGATGGTCTGCCCGCAGGCATCCTCGATGGTCGTGTGGCGCCAGGTGATGTCTTGGACCACGCCCGACACGCCGCCGACCTCGATATTGTCGCCGGGCTTGATGATGCCCATGAAGGTCACCTGCATACCGCCGATAAGGTTCGACAGCGTGTCCTGAAAGCCGAGCGAGATGGCGATGCCGCCGACGCCAAGAGCGGCGACGAGGGCGTTTGCATTAATGCCAAAACAGTTGTCGAGGATAAAGCTGCCGCCGATCATCCAGATGACGGCGCGTGTGATGTTGATGAAGATGCTCGATGCTGGGAGCGGGTTATCATCGCGGTTAAGCAGGTGGTGCAGGGTCTTGGACGCGATTTTGGCGGCAACGGCGGTGCCGATGGCCAAGATACCGGCCCAGATGATGTTGTGGACCCATCGTTGTGCAAAGAAATGAAGAATTGGCTCAAACAATTCCATGTAGGGAAACCTCCTCATGATCATCCAACCATGATACCCACCAAGAAGCC